>NZ_JBVJCD010000005.1:167772-176273 GCF_055588985.1 Streptomyces sp. NPDC041970 | reverse complement strand
CGCACCCCACACCACCACCTGACCCCCCGCCGGGCGCCCCCCCCCCCCCCCCCCCCCCCCCCCCCCCCCCCCCGCGGTCCGAACGGCTACTCCCGCGCGGCCGACGTGCTGCTCATGTCCGGGTAGCGGTCCCCCGCCACCTGGCCCGCGATCGGCTCCAGCAGGGCCAGTTCGTCGGCCGTCAGGGTCAGCCGGGTCGCCCCCAGGTTCTCCAGCAGGCGGCTGCGCTTGCGGGTGCCGGGGATCGGGACGACCGTCAGGCCGTGCACCTGCGCCCGCTGCTGCACCCAGGCCAGGGCCACCTGCGCGGCCGTCGCCCCGTGCGCCTCGGCGATCTTGTGGACGGGCTCCAGCAGGGCCGCGTTGGCACGGGCGTTGTCACCGGTGAAGCGGGGCTGGCGCTTGCGGAAGTCGCCCTCGCCCAGGTCCTTGTCCGCGTCGGCGAACGCGCCGGTCAGGAAGCCGCGCCCGAGCGGGGAGTACGGGACGAACGTGATGCCCAGCTCCGCCGCCGCGCCGACCGCGCTCTTCTCCACGTCCCGGCTGAACAGGGACCACTCCGACTGGATGGCGGCGATCGGGTGCACGGCGTGCGCCTCGCGCAGCTCCGGGCCGGTCACCTCGCTGACCCCGATCTGCTTGACCTTGCCCTCCTGGATCAGCTCCGCCATGGTGCCGATCGACTCGGCGAGCGGCACGTCCGGGTCGCGGCGGTGCATGTAGTAGAGGTCGATGACGTCCGTGTTCAGCCGGCGCAGGCTCGCCTCGATGGAGGCGCGGATCTCGTGGGGCTGGTTGGCCACCGCCCGGTAGCGGGGGTCGTCGCTGCGGACGAGGCCGAACTTGGTGGCGAGGGTGATCTCGTCCCGGCGGGCGCTCACGAACGGGGCGAGGAACTCCTCGTTGGCCCCGCGCCCGTAGGCGTCGGCGGTGTCGAAGAGGGTGACGCCCGCTTCCAGCGCCGCTTCCAGGGTGTCGCGGGCGGCCCGCTCGTCGGTGTCGCCGTAGAACTCGCTCATGCCCATGCAGCCGAGGCCCTGGACGCCGATCCTCGGTCCGCCGCTGCCCAGCTCCACGGTGGCGATCTTGTCAACACTCATCAGGCACTGTGCCTCTCCGGCGCCCGGCGGGCGCTCGCGTAGAAATCGATCTTGTGGTCCAGGACGGCGAGGGTGTCGTGGAGTTCCGCGATCCGCGAGATCACGTCGCGGCGCGTCGCCTCCAGCAGCTCCTGCCGCGCTTCGAGGGTGGATTCGCCCTCGCGCAGCAGTTCCGCGTAGTGCACCATGTCGGCGACGGGCATCCCGGTCAGCCGCAGCTTGCCGACGAAGGTCAGCCAGTCGAGGTCGCGGTTGCTGAAGCGCCGCTGGCCCGTGTGCGAGCGGTCCACGTGCGGCATCAGCCCGATGCGCTCGTACCAGCGCAGGGTGTGCGCGGTGAGCCCGGTGAAGGCGACGACCTCGCTGATCGTGTAGCTGTCCCGCCCCGCGGGGCGGGGATGCGGCTTCGGGGGCGCCGCGCAGGCCCTCACCCCCTCGGACGGCTGTAACCGCACGGGAGTGGACCGGGGAATTCCGTCGATCACCGTCATGCCCTCCACGCTAGAGCCTTGGAGTGCACTCCAAGCAAGCGGAATCGCGGCAGATTTCGGTGTGTTGCGCAGGTCGCGGGTGATCCGCCGGGGAAAGGGCGCGCCCGCCCCGGACCCCCGGCGGAGCCTGCGGGGCCGGGCGTTACGCTCGACGGCATGGAGAGCCTGCGCATCATCGACACCTGGCCGGTCCCCACGGCGGCGGTCGCCGTCGTACGGGCGGACGGCGCCGTCCTCGGTACGCACGGGCCGACCGCCCACCGCTTCCCCCTCGCCTCGGTCACCAAGCCGCTCGCGGCCTACGCGGCGCTCGTGGCGTACGAGGAGGGGGCGATCGAGCTGGACGAGCCGGCCGGCCCCGAGGGCTCCACGGTGCGCCACCTGCTCGCGCACACCAGCGGGCTGGCCTACGACGAGCACCGGGCGGCGGCCCCGCCCGGCGAGCGCCGCCTGTACTCCAACGCGGGGTTCGAGGTGCTGGGCGACCACATCGCGAAGGCGTCCGGCATCCCGTTCCCGGAGTACCTGCGCCAGGCCGTCCTGGAGCCGCTGGGCATGACCGCGACCTCCCTCGACGGCTCCCCCGCCCGCGCCGGCGTCTCCACCGTGGACGACCTGGCCCGCTTCGCCGCCGAGGTGCAGGCCCCCCGCCTCCTCGACCCCCGTACGGTCCTGGAGGCCCAGAGCGTCGTGCATCCGGGCCTCAAGGGCGTCCTGCCGGGCTACGGCCACCAGAACCCGAACGACTGGGGCCTCGGCTTCGAGATCCGGGGGGCCAAGTCCCCGCACTGGACGGGCGACACCTCCTCCCCGGCCACCTTCGGCCACTTCGGCCAGTCCGGCACCTTCCTCTGGATCGACCCGGCGGCCGGGGTCGCCTGCGTGGCCCTGACGGACCGGGCCTTCGGGCCGTGGGCGGCACAGGCGTGGACCCCGTTCACGGACGCGGTTCTGGCCGAGCTGGCCTGAAGCGGCTGCCGCCCTTCTCCGGCGGGGTCAGGCACTCGAACCAGACCGTCTTCCCGCTGCCGTCCCACCGCAGCTCGACGCCCCACTTGTCGGTGAGGGCGTCCACCAGGACGAGCCCCCGGCCCCCCTCGTCCAGCGGGTCACCCGTGATCGCGAGGGGCACGACCGGGCTGCCGTCCGCCACTTCGACGCGTACGCCCTCGCGTCCGGGCAGCCGGAAGATGAGGGTCTGGCAGCGGCGGTCCGGCACGTGCCGGACGACGTTGGCGATCAGCTCGGTGAGCGCCAGCTCCGCCGCGTCGGCGAGGTCCAGCAGCTCCCAGGTGGTGAGGTACAGCCGCAGGACGCGGCGCAGGTGCCGGGCGGAGTGCTCGCCCATGGCGAAGTCGGCGCGGTAGACGGGCTCTCCGGGATCGCGCCGGGGAACAATTACGTGATTCATGTCACCAGCGTGCAATCACGTGGCTACGCTCGGCTATATAACGAAACGAACGCCGCGAGGCGTTGCACCTCGGAGGTCCGCGAGCCGTGGCCAACATCCAAACGCTCGATCCCGACGCTTCCCCGCTGGACTACTACGGCTGGGAGCTGCGCCGCCACCGCGAGGCACGCGGTCTCAAACAGCCCGAGCTGGGCGCGATGATCTTCTGCACCGGCTCGCTGATCGGCCAGATCGAGACGACGAAGAAGATCCCCACCCGCGACTTCTCCGAGCGCGTGGACGTGGCGCTGGAGACGGACGGGACCTTCTCCCGCCTGGTGGGCCTGGTCCTGCGCAGCCAACTGCCGACGTGGTTCCAGCCGTACGCGGACATGGAGGCGAAGGCCGCGTACATCTCCACGTACCAGGCGCAGGTGGTGTACGGGCTGCTCCAGACGGAGGAGTACGCGCGGGCGGTGCTGGCGACCGGTATGCCGGACGGCCTGGAGAACCTGCTGGCCGCCCGGATGGAGCGGCAGCGCATCCTGGAGCGCGAGAAGCCGCCGCTGGCCTGGGCGATCCTGGACGAGGCGGTGCTGTACCGACCGATCGGCGGCCGCGAGGTGATGCGCGCGCAACTCCAGAAGCTGTTGGACTTCGCCACGCACCGGTGGATGCGGATTCAGGTGCTGCCGTTCGAGGCGGGTCAACACGCAAGCCTGGCAGGTTCGTTCAACTTTCTGCGCTTCGAGGACGACCCGGACATCGTCTACACCGAGGACCTCATCTCCGGCCACATGACGGCCAACCCCGACACGGTCCGGGAGGGTTCGCTCCGCTACGCTCACCTCCAGGCCACCGCACTCTCCGTCGAGGAATCGGTGGCGCGGATCAGCCGCGTGATGGAGGAACGTTATGGAGACCGGCCGTGACCTGAAGAACGCGGAGTGGCGCAAGTCCAGCTACAGCGGGAACACCGGCGGTGACTGCGTTGAGTGCACCGTGACCGGGGGCGCGGCCTGGCGGACGTCCTCGTACAGCGGGAGCACCGGCGGCGAGTGCGTCGAGTGCACCGTCACCGGGGGCGCGGCCTGGCAGACCTCCTCGTACAGCGGCAACACCGGCGGCGAGTGCGTCGAGGTGGCCGCTGGCTCCTGCTGCGGTTCCGTCCCGGTCCGGGACAGCAAGAACCCGACCGGCCCGGCCATCGTGCTCGGGGCGCACGCCTGGCGGGCGTTCGTGGACGGGCTGCGCTGACGCACCACCACCACCGATGACACGGCGGCCGGGGCCGCAGGGGCGAAAACCCCCTGCGACCTCGGCCGATCGCGTTTCCCGGCGCGCGGCCCGGCCCGCGTCGGCGGCCCGTCACCGCGCTACGGGCGCTGTGACGAAGGCCACACGCTCATCACATCGGGTTTGCACGTTCTGCCCGATCTTCATCAGGCGCACAAATGATCACTCCGTGTTTGAATGCGGTCACTTGCGGGCTTGCGCGCCTCGACGGACCGCCGTCGGGGTGATCCGGCCGGCCCCGCGGGACTAGAGGGGACGGGTCCGGCCCCCTCGTAACGGGGGGAGAAAGCGGTATGAGGCCCTGCCCGACGCCGTGTTCGGCGCCGCACCGCCGCCGCGTGCCCGTGCACGCCCCGCCGCCCCTTCCCGCCCGACGCCGCTGCGTCGCGCAACGCCGGCGGCCTCGGGGCGCGTCCGGCTGACCCGGCCCCGTCCCAGGGACGGCGGTCGCCGGTGGACGTACGCCCGCCGTGCCGCCGCCCCCGATTCCGCAGCACCGCTCCGCCGTTCGGCACGGCCGGAGTGTTCTCACTCGCCATCAACGGGAGAAACGTCATGTCGCACACCCACAGACGCAGACTCTGGGCAGGCGGCGCAGCCGTCGTCGCCACCCTGGCCTCCAGCCTGGTCGGCTCGCCCGCACAGGCCCTCCAGGGGGCCCCGGCCGACGCGGCGGCCCACGCGCACACCGCGCGGATCGTCATCGGCAACTCCGAGCGCTCCTGCACCGGAACGCTCGTGAGCCCCCGGTGGGTCCTCTCCGCCGCGAGCTGCTTCGCCGACGCCACGGGCGTGGTCCAGCCCGGCAAGCCCACGTCCACGACGACGGTCACGGTCGGCCGCGTCGACCTGAACCAGGCCACGGGCGGCGCGGTCCGCACCGCGATCCAGCTCGTCCCCCACCCCGACCGCGACCTGGTCATGGTGAAGCTGGGCGTCGGCATCACCAACCTGAAGCCGGCCACCCTGGCCGCCACGCCGGTGACCGCCGACGAGAACGTCCAGGCGGCCGGGTTCGGCCGGACGAAGACCACCTGGGTCCCCGACCGGCTGCACACCGCGCAGTTCACCGCGACCGGCGGCAGTTCGGCCGACGTGGCGCTCGCGGCGACCGGCGACGCGGTCCTGTGCCAGGGCGACTCCGGCGGCCCCGTACTGCGGGCCAACGGCGAACTGGTCGCCGTCACCAGCAGGTCGTGGCAGGGCGGCTGCCTCGGCGCGCCGGAGACGGAGACCCGCACGGGAGCCGTGGCCACGCGCGTGGACGACGTGCGCTCCTGGATCACCAGCACGGCGCTGCCCGTGCCGGGTGACATGAACGGCGACAACAAGCCCGACCTCGTCGCCGTGGACGACACCGGCAAGCTGTACATCTACCCCGGCACCGGCACCGGCGCCCTCGGCGCGCGCATCACCATCGGCACCGGCGGATGGGGCGGCGCGTCCGTGACGCACCGGGGCGACTGGACCGGGGACGCCATGGAGGACGTCGTCGCCCGTGTCGGCAGCGAGCTGCGGGTCTACCCCAACCGCGGTGACGGCACGCTCGGTTCGCCCATAAAGATCCACAGCGCCATGCCCACGGACGCCAAGGTCGTGGGCGCCGGGGACGTCAACCGCAACGGCCACCCGGACCTCGTCATCTCGTACGACAACAAGCTGTTCCTGTACTCCGGCACCGCGGCCCCGACCCCGGCCATCGCCGCGCCCGTCCTCATCGGCACGAGCGGCTGGGACGTCATGACCCTCTCGGCCCCCGGCGACGCCGACCGGGACGGCCGGGTGGACCTGCTCGCCCGCGACACGCGGGACGGCGTCCTGTACATCTACCTGGGCCAGCCGAACAACACGTTCAGCGACCGCACCGAGTACGGCCGCAGCTACACCGTCGCCAACCGCCCGCTGATCGCCGGCGCCGCCGACGCCAACCGCGACGGCGTGGCCGACATGTGGGCCACCGTGGGCGACGGCACCCTGAAGTTCTACAAGGGCGGCTCCTCGATCCACGGCCCCGTCGACGGCCCGAGCATCGAGGTCGGCACGGGCGGCTGGGGCTACATCACGTCCATCAGCTAGCCCCTTCCCTCCTCCTCTCCACCACCCCGAGGCCCCGCTCTCCCCGAGCGGGGCCTCGGGCGCGACGCGGGGCGCTTCCGTAGGCGGCCTTCTCCGCCCTGGAAGGGTGCGGGCGATGCCCATCACCCCCTCCAACAGGGACGATTGAGGAACGGTACCCTCTGTGCCCATGACAACGAAGGCAGGAAAAGCAGGCCAGTGGGGCTGCGTGACCATCGTGGTGGGCGTGTTGCTGGCGGCCGGGATCTGGGTCGGGCTGATCGGCAAGGACATGATCGCCGACGAGCCGGGGGCGCTCTGCGGCAGCCGGGTCATGGAGGAGGGCGAGACGTGCGAGCGCTACTCCCGCTCCACGGGCAAGACGACCGACACGTTCGACGCCGAGGAAGCCGCCGACCAGCAGGACACGGCCAAGGACATATTCGGCTGGATCGTCGTCGGCATCGGAGGGGTTCTGGCCCTGTCCGGAGGGGGAATCGCCGTGCTGGCCGTCAAGTACCGCAAAGACGAATGACCGGAGGACGAGCGCGCGCCCGCCCCCGCCACGCCGTACGGAACCGCCCTGCCGCAGAGAGCCTGTCGACGGAGAAGACGGCTCGGAACACCCCCGTACGCGTGCGCTGAAGCCGACGGCGGGCGCACTCCCCTCCCCGCCCCCCTGGTATGAGCCTGCGCGCGGCGGCCTGGCGGCTTTCCGACGTACAGAACGACCGCGCCTCAGGACGCGGTCCGCGCACCGCCCGCTGCGGAAGCAACGTGGCACTCTCCGCGCCGAGGGACCCTGGAGGAACCTCCGGTTCGGCCCCTCCTGGCGCGGCGAGCGGTGTTGCCGTACCTCACGGGGAGCGCGTGCGCGGCGGCGCGGCAATCATCCGGGAAGTCCACGGCAGATGGCGACGGGATGACTGAGGAGCGGGACATCACCGAGCTGCGGAGGCTCAAGAGGATCGACTGGTCCGACAACGGGGACCGCGCCCTGGCGCACACCCGGTCACGCCGCCTGCTGACGCATGAGTACCTCAGACGATCGGCCTGGTGGGCGAGGCGTTTCAACGCCGAGGGCGCCTGGCCGTTCTTCGACGTCACGCAGTACAGGCCGCCGCACGATGCACAGGGCCCTCCACGACGTGCGGCCCGCACCGCCTCGGCCGGGCCGCACGTCGTGGTCGGAATTCGTCAGAAGTACGCGTAGTACCCGCGCAGTCGGGCCCGCGCCTCCTTGGCGTCGCAGCCGAGAGCGGTGCCCACCTCCTCCAGGGACGGCCCCTTCTGCCGGACCGTGAGAGCCGCCGAGCCGGCGAACACCTCCGCCGTGCGCCGCGCGATGCCCGCCGCGCGCAGGGCCGCGAGCGGGTCGGTGTCGGACAGTCCGCTCAGCCGGGAGCCGAGTCGGTCCAGGAGCGCGACCAGGTCCTCGGGCAGGGGGGCCAGGCGCGACTCGACCTCGGCCACGTGCTCCCGCCAGGCCGCCTCCGGGCCGGAGGTGTCGTACGCGTACGGGCGGCGCCGATCGACCCGCGACCAGTCCAGCGGATACAGGGCCTCGCCCCGCCAGCCGCAGGCGCAGGAGCCCCGCAGGTGGGTGGCGACCTGATCGCCCAGCCTGCCGCTGTAGTGCCACCAGTCGGTGAGCCGGTCCGAGGAGCCGCCGCCGAAACCGGCCGGGACGACGACGGGGTCGGGCTCCCGCCCGTCCGCCATGACCGCACCCGGCTCACCGGCGTGGCCGCACCCGAGCTCTTCCGTCTCCCACTCGCACTCGCACACGCCAACCTCCGCTGTCACACCGTGTTTTCAGGTCCCTGCTGTACGTGAGCAGTATTGGTGAAGTCCGGTACGCGCGGGGCGCGAACGGGCCCGGCCCTTCGTCCGAGGGTCCGGGCCCGTTCGCCGTACGGCCGTGCGGTGCGTTCAGCCGGTCATGGTCACAGGGTGATCATGCGGGTGCCGCCGTCGAAGTACGTGCCCATGTTCTTGCGCACCGAGACCTCGCCGGTGCCGAGCACGTGGACGTACAGGTCCGCCTTGCCGTCGCCGGTGGCGTCGCCGAAGCGGAGGCGACCGAAGTCGGCGCCGGTCACGAAGCGGCCCCAGCCGGCCGACCAGTGGGTGCCGCCGTCGAAGTACGTGCCCATGTTCTTGCGGACC
>NZ_JBVJCD010000005.1:40481-167674 GCF_055588985.1 Streptomyces sp. NPDC041970 | reverse complement strand
CCGAGACGTTGCCGTCCGCACCGTGGACGACCAGGTCGGCCTTGCCGTCCCCGCTCACGTCCGCGAAGTACAGGCGCCCCAGGTCGGCACCGGTGACGAAACGGCCCCAACCGGCCGACCAGTGCGTACCGCCGTCGAAGTACGCGCCCATGTTCTTGCGGACCGAGACGTTGCCGTCCGCACCGTGGACGACCAGGTCGGCCTTGCCGTCCCCGCTCACGTCCGCGAAGTACAGGCGCCCCAGGTCGGCACCGGTGAGGTAGCGGCCCCAGCCGGCCGACCAGTGCGTGCCGCCGTCGAAGTACGCGCCCATGTTCTTGCGGACGGCGATCTCACCGTCCGCGCCGTGGACGATGAGGTCGGCCTTGCCGTCGCCGGTCACGTCCGCGAAGTACAGGCGGCCCAGGTCGGTCCCGGTGAGGTAGCGGCCCCAACCGGTCGACATGGCGGTGCCCGGACCGAAGGTGCTGCCGAGGTTGCGGTGGACGACCACCGTGCCGTCGGCGCGCTGGAGGACGAGGTCGTCCTTGCCGTCGCCGTCGATGTCGGCGGGCGTGGTCTTCTCGCGGTCGACGACCGACTTCACCCACCCGGCCAGGTCGTCCACGCGGGTGTCGACCGCGCCCGTGCGGGTCTCGGCCGGGTCGGCGCCGAGGCAACCCCCCTGCCAGGAGCGGGAGGAGACGCTGACGAGCTGGGGGACGCCGTCGACCGTGCGCACCGCGGGGCCGCCGGTGTCGCCCTGGCACACCGTCGCGGTCTCCGAGCCGTCGAGGTGCACCGCCGTGTCCGTGGTGGAGGCGACGGTGAACGTGCCGGCGTGCAGTTGGTCGGGCACCCACGCGGTCTTCGTCCGTCCGAAGCCGGCCTTGGTCAGCTCCTCGCCGGCCGCGGCGGGCGCGTCGGCGATCCGCACGGGCTTGATCGCCGGATCGGTGATCCTGGTGCTGAGCCTGACCAGGACGAGGTCGCGGTCGGCGTGCGGAACCAGCCCGAGGGCCTGCTGGACGCTGCCGCCCGGCTGCGTCAGGTCGGTGCGGCCGACCGTGACCGTGGTGGCGAGGGCGGGCTTGCCGCCGGCGGGTATGCCGGCCGCGCCGAAACAGGAGGCCGCGGTGAGGACCCAGCGGGGCTCGACGAGCGAACCGGTGCAGGCGGCCTTGCCACCGATATCGATCTTGGCGGTGAAGTTCAGCCCGGTGGTGGCCGCGGCGCCGTCGAGGGCGGTCGCGGGAGCCGCGGTGAGCAGGGTGGCGAACGCCGCCACCGCGCTGGTGGCCCACACGACGCGCGAGCGTCTGGTCATGGAGTGTTCCTTTGCCGTGAGGCGTCCCGCGAGAGGGAGGCGCCCCGCTGCCGGGTGGGTCGGGCGGTCCGCTGCCGGACCGCCCGCGCGGACACCGGTTCTCGCCCTGGTGATCCGCCCCGAGGTCGCGGCGAGCATAACGGCCCGCTACTCAGCCGTAACCCCTGTTTTCGCAGCCTGGTGAGGGTGCGTCAGCGCCTCGCGGGGACCCGCTCACGGGCCGGCGCGACCATGATCAGTCCGCCAGCTCCCACACCAGCACCCGCGCCCCCGTCACCGCGACCGCCTCCAACCCCGCGGCGCCGGTGACGCGGGCCGCATCGCCGGCGCCCAACTCCTCGCCGCCCAGGTCGAGTCGGCCGTGCGCCAGATGGACGTACAGGCGTGCCGCGTCCGGGAGCGCGATGCGCTCGCCCGCGGTGAGCCCGTGCACGTGGAGCGTCGCGCCCGCGCCGGGCAGGGCGTACGGGGTGGAGTCGGCGGCGGCGCGGAGGACCGTGTACGCGGGGTCGCCGCCCGGCTCCGCGGGGGCGAGCCAGGTCTGGAGGAAGACCAGCGGTCGAGGGCCGTCGTTGCGTTCGACGTGGCGGACGCCCGAGGCCGCGCTCAGGTGGGCCGCGTCCCCGGCGCGGAGGACCGTGGCCCGCCCGGTCGAGTCGCGGTGGGTCAGCTCGCCCTCGACGACCCAGGAGACGATCTCCGTATGGCTGTGCGGGTGCTCGTCGAAGCCCGCGCCCGGCGCGAGCCGCTCCTCGTTGCAGGCCAGTACCGGGCCGAAGCGGAGGTTGTCGGGATCGTAGAAGCGGCCGAAGGACAGGGCGTGCCGGGTGTCGACGCCGGCGGCCGGGTCGCCGCCCCGGTAGCGGTCCTCGGACCGGTGTACGGATATCACCCGGCCACCGTAGCCCCGCGGCGTCCACCAGGCGTTCGCGTACCCACCGGTACGGGGCGCCCCTCGCCCCGGCCCACCGGAGCCCCGGTCCGATGAGGCAGTCTTGTCCTCGTGCCCCGACCCGATCCTGAGCAGTCCGCCGCCCACGACGCCCACCTGCACGCCGCGACCCTGAAACGGCTGGAGCGGTCCTCCGGCAGGCTGGCCGCGAACGCGATCGCCCGCATGGACGAGACGCTGCCCTGGTACCGGGCGATGCCCCCGGAGAACCGTTCCTGGATCGGCCTGGTCGCCCAGGCCGGCATCGCCGCGTTCACGGAGTGGTTCCGGCGCCCGGAGACGCCGCAGGCGATCTCGACCGACGTGTTCGGCACCGCGCCCCGCGAACTGACCCGCGCCATCACCCTGCGCCAGACCGTGGAGATGGTGCGCACCACGATCGAGGTCATGGAGACGGCGATCGAGGAGGTGGCCGCCCCCGGCGACGAATCGGTGCTGCGCGAGGCGCTGCTCGTCTACGCGCGGGAGATCGCCTTCGCCACCGCCCAGGTCTACGCCCAGGCCGCCGAGGCGCGGGGCGCGTGGGACGCCCGACTGGAATCGCTCGTGGTGAACGCGGTGCTGTCCGGCGAGGCCGACGAGGGGGCCGTCTCGCGGGCCGCCGCGCTCGGCTGGAACTCGCCCGAGCACGTCTGCGTCATCCTCGGCACCGCCCCGGACGGGGACAGCGAGCTGACCGTGGAGGCCATCCGGCGCGCCGCCCGCCACGCGAAGCTCCAGGTCCTGACGGGGGTGCTGGGCCACCGCCTGGTGGTCATCGCGGGCGGCAGCGACAACCCGCTCCAGGTGGCCAAGGGGCTCATCGGCCCGTACGCCGCCGGGCCGGTCGTCGCGGGGCCCGTGGTGCCGGACCTGCTGGCGGCGACCCGGTCCGCGCAGGCGGCGGCGGCCGGGCTGAAGGCGTGCTCGGCGTGGCAGGACGCCCCGCGCCCGGTCCTCGCGGACGATCTCCTCCCGGAGCGCGCGATGGCCGGGGACCCGGCAGCGCGGGACCAGCTGGTGGAGGAGATCTACAGACCGTTGGAGGAGGCGGGCTCCGCTCTCCTGGAGACGCTGAGTGTCTATCTCGAGCAGGCGAGCAGCCTGGAGGGGGCCGCGCGGATGCTGTTCGTGCACCCCAACACCGTGCGCTACCGGCTGCGACGTGTGACCGACGTCACCGGATGGTCCCCCTCCGATGTGCGCTCCGCGTTCACGCTGCGGATCGCCCTCATCCTGGGGCGCTTGGCGGCGGCCGATCCTCAGTCCTAGACTTTTGTGGAACTTCAACAATTCCCCCGACGGTTCTTCGTCCCTGTCCCCACGGGTGTCCGGGGCCGTCCACAAGAGAGAGTGTGAGGGTGCTCGTACTCGTCGCTCCCGGCCAAGGCGCTCAGACGCCCGGCTTCCTGACTCCCTGGCTCGACCTCCCCGGCGCCGCCGACCGCATCGCGGCCTGGTCCGACGCCATCGGGCTCGACCTCGCCCACTACGGCACGCGGGCCGACGCGGACGAGATCCGCGACACGTCCGTGGCCCAGCCGCTCCTGGTCGCCGCCGGGCTGCTGTCGGCCGCCGCCCTGGACGCCTCGCCCTCCGTCGTCGCGGGCCACAGCGTCGGTGAGATCACCGCCGCCGCGCTCGCCGGCGTCATCGAGGACGAGGCCGCACTGCGCTTCGTCCGTGTCCGCGGGCTCGGCATGGCCGAGGCCGCAGCGGTCACCGAGACCGGCATGGCGGCCCTGCTCGGCGGCGACCCCGCCGTGACGGTCCCGCACCTGGAGAAGCTCGGGCTGACCCCGGCCAACGTCAACGGCGGCGGCCAGATCGTCGCCGCGGGCACCGCGGCCCAGCTCGCCGCCCTGGAGGCGGACAAGCCCGAGGGCGTGCGCCGGGTGGTCGCGCTCAAGGTGGCCGGCGCGTTCCACACGCACCACATGGCCCCGGCCGTGGAGAAGCTGCGCGCGGCCGTCGGCGACCTCACGGTCTCCGACCCGACCGTGACGTACGTCTCCAACGCCGACGGCCACACCGTCGCCTCCGGCACCGAGGTCATCGCCCGGCTGGTCGGGCAGGTCGCCAACCCGGTCCGCTGGGACCGGTGCATGGAGACCTTCCAGGCCCTGGGCGTCACCGCACTCGTCGAGCTGAGCCCCGGCGGCACGCTGACCGGGCTCGCCAAGCGCGCGCTGCCCGGCGTCAAGACGCTCGCGCTCAAGACCCCCGACGACCTCGACGCGGCACGCGCGCTCATCTCCGAGCACGCGGGCAGCTAAGGAGCCCGAGCATGGCGAAGATCAAGCCCAGCAAGGGCGCCCCGTACGCGCGCATCCTCGGGGTCGGCGGCTACCGCCCCACCCGGATCGTGCCGAACGAGGTGATCCTCGAGACGATCGACTCCTCCGACGAGTGGATCCGCTCCCGCTCCGGCATCGTCACCCGCCACTGGGCCTCCGAGGAGGAGACCGTGGCCGTGATGTCGATCGAGGCGTCCGGCAAGGCCATCGCCGCGGCGGGCATCTCGCCCGAGCAGATCGGCGCGGTCGTCGTCTCGACCGTCTCGCACTTCAAGCAGACCCCGGCCGTCGCCACCGAGATCGCCCACAGGATCGGCGCGGGCAGGCCCGCCGCCTTCGACATCTCGGCCGGCTGCGCGGGCTTCGGCTACGGCCTGACGCTCGCCAAGGGCATGGTCGTCGAGGGCTCGGCGGAGTACGTCCTCGTGATCGGCGTGGAGCGGCTCAGCGACCTGACCGACCTGGAGGACCGCGCGACGGCCTTCCTCTTCGGTGACGGCGCGGGCGCGGTCGTCGTCGGCCCCTCGGCGGAGCCGGGCATCGGCCCGACCGTGTGGGGCTCCGAGGGCGACAAGTCCGAGACCATCAAGCAGACGGTGGCGTGGAACGACTTCCGCCTCGGCGACGTCTCGCAACTGCCGCTCAACGCACGGGGCGAGGTCAAGTTCCCGGCCATCACGCAGGAGGGCCAGGCGGTCTTCCGCTGGGCCGTCTACGAGATGGCGAAGGTCGCCCAGCAGGCGCTGGACGCGGCCGGGATCGCCCCGGAAGACCTGGACGTCTTCATTCCGCACCAGGCCAACATGCGGATCATCGACTCGATGGTGAAGACCCTGAAGCTGCCGGAGCACGTCACGGTCGCCCGTGACATCGAGTCCACCGGCAACACGTCCGCCGCCTCGATCCCGCTCGCCATGGAGCGGCTTCTGGCGTCCGGTCAGGCGAAGAGCGGCGACACCGCGCTCGTCATCGGCTTCGGGGCGGGTCTCGTCTACGCCGCCACGGTCGTTACCCTCCCCTAGGCACACCGGACCTTCCGGTCCGTATGCACGAACCCTGAAGAAACCCACCGAAGGAGCGCCAAGATGGCCGCCACGCAGGAAGAGATCGTCACCGGTCTCGCCGAGATCGTCAACGAGATCGCCGGTATCCCGGTCGAGGACGTCCAGCTCGACAAGTCCTTCACCGACGACCTGGACGTCGACTCGCTGTCCATGGTCGAGGTCGTCGTCGCCGCCGAGGAGCGCTTCGACGTCAAGATCCCCGACGAGGACGTCAAGAACCTCAAGACGGTCGGCGACGCTGCCGACTACATCCTGAAGCACCAGGGCTGATCCCAGCCCGGCTGTGTCGCCACCCGGCGGTGGCGCCGCTGATTCACGACCCTCTACACGTGGAGAAGATCTTCCAGTGAACTCGACCAATCGCACCGTGGTCGTCACCGGTATCGGCGCAACCACTCCGCTGGGTGGCGACTCCGCATCGACCTGGGAAGGGCTGATGGCCGGCAGGTCCGGCGTCAGGCTCCTCGAAGGCGAGCGCTTCGCCGAACTGCCCGTCCGGATCGCCGCCCTCGCGGCCGTCGATCCGGCCGACGTGCTCCCCCGCCCGATGGCCCGCAAGCTGGACCGGTCCGCGCAGTTCGCGCTGATCGCGGCCCGCGAGGCCTGGGCGGACGCGGGCTTCACCGGCAAGGCCGGCGAGGACGCCTCGATCCGCCCCGAGCGCCTGGGCTCGGTCATCGCCTCCGGCATCGGCGGCGTGACCACCCTGCTCGACCAGTACGACGTGCTCAAGGAGAAGGGCGTACGCCGCGTCTCCCCGCACACCGTTCCCATGCTCATGCCCAACGGCCCGGCGGCCAACGTCGGCCTGGAGGTCAACGCCCAGGCCGGCGTCCACACGCCCGTCTCCGCCTGCGCCTCGGGCGCCGAGGCGATCGGGTACGCCGTCGAGATGATCCGTACCGGCCGTGCCGACGTGGTCGTGGCCGGCGGCACCGAGGCGGCGATCCACCCGCTGCCCATCGCCGCGTTCGCCAACATGATGGCGATGTCCAAGAGCAACGACGAGCCGGAGAAGGCCTCGCGCCCGTACGACACCCGCCGGGACGGCTTCGTCCTCGGCGAGGGCGCGGGCGTCGTCGTCCTGGAGTCCGCCGAGCACGCCGCCGAGCGCGGCGCGAAGGTCTACTGCGAGGTGCTGGGCCAGGGCCTGTCCGCCGACGCCCACCACATCGCGCAGCCCGAGCCCACCGGCCGGGGCATCGCCGCCGCGATGCAGAACCTGCTGGACTCCAGCGACCTCAAGCCGTCCGAGGTGGTGCACCTCAACGCGCACGCCACGTCGACGCCGCAGGGCGACATCGCCGAGATCAAGGCGCTGCGCAAGGTGCTGGGCGACGACCTGGACCACGTCGCGATCTCCGCGACCAAGTCGATGACGGGTCACCTGCTGGGCGGCGCCGGCGGCATCGAGACCGTCGCGACGGTCCTCGCGCTGCACCACCGCACGGCCCCGCCGACCATCAACGTGGACGACCTCGACGCGGAGATCGACGCGGACGTCGTGCGCGGCGAGCCGCGTGCGCTGCCCGAGGGGCCGATCGCGGCGATCAACAACTCGTTCGGGTTCGGCGGTCACAACGTGGTGCTGGCGTTCCGCTCCGTGTGACGCGCCGCCGCCCCGGCCGTACGTGACGAAGCCCGCTTCCCTGTCCTTCCGGGAGGCGGGCTTCCGTGTGCGCGGGGGACGTCCCGGCCGGCGGGGCTCACACCACCTGGTGGAGCCAGCGGACCGGGGCGCCCTCGCCCGCGTGGCGGAAGGACTCCAACTCGTCGTCCCAGGGCTTGCCCAGGAGGGCGGCGATCTCCGCCTCCAGGTCGCTCTCACCGCGCGTCGAGCGGGCCAGGGCCGCCCTCAGCCGGTCCTCGGGGACCAGGATGTCGCCGTGCATACCGGTGACGGCGTGGAAGATGCCGAGACCGGGGGTGGCGCTGTAGCGCTCGCCCTCGGCGGTGGGGCACGGCTCGGCGGTCACCTCGAAGCGCAGCAGGTCCCAGCCGCGCAGGGCGGAGGCGAGCTGGGAGGCGGTGCCGGGGCGGCCCTGCCAGGAGAACTCGGACCGCCAGGTGCCGGGGGCGGCCGGCTGTCTGATCCAGTCCAACTGGACCCTCCCGCCGAGCACGCCCGCCACCGCCCATTCGACGTGCGGGCACAGCGCGCGTGGTGCGGAGTGCACGTACAGGACTCCACGTGTCGTCACCGGAACCTCCCGTGTGGGACGAGGTACGCCTTACCCAGCAGCCTCGCGCCCGTACCGCCTCTTTCCGGCCGGTTCCCGAGGTTGTCATCAGTAAACAGCATCGGGAGTTAATCTCCTGAAAAAGGACAGTATGTGACGTGCCGTAACGTACCGGAGCCACCCGTGTGCGCGGGCGGGCGGGACGCCACTGGTTCGACGGGGAAAAGCTACCGTGCGCCGGGGCCGTCCGTGTGACGTACCGTCGGTCCCGAGTCCCTGACGCGCGCCCCTTCCACCCGGCCGGGCGCGCCCGTGCGCGGCGCGGGGGCGGCGGTTTTGCCGGGGGCACGCCCCGTGGCATGTGCCGGGGCCCGAACGGAGGAGAGCGGCGAATGCCGGAGCGTATTTCACGCCTGCGGATGCGTACCGTCGCCGTGCTGACGGCGCTGGCGTGCGCGGGCGCGGCCGTGCTGACCGGCTGCGGCGGGGGCTCGGAGGGCGCGCCACCGCGCACGGCGCCCGACGCCTCGCGCGGGGGTGCGCCCGCGCCCACGCCCTCGCCCACCCCGGACTGGAACCCCCGGCCGGGGTCGCTCGCGGCGGTCGGGGACTCCATCACGCGGGGCTTCGACGCCTGCTCGGTGCTGGCCGACTGCCCCGAGGTGTCGTGGGCCACCGGGAACGACGGCGCGGTGCGCAGCCTCGCCGTTCGACTGCTCGGCCCGCTGAGGGCGGCGGACCGCAGTTGGAACCACGCGGTGTCGGGGGCCCGGATGGCGCAGTTGCCCGAGCAGATGGCGCTGGCGGCGAAGGACCGGCCGGATCTCGTCACCGTGATGATCGGGGCGAACGACGCGTGCCGGGACTCGGTACGGCTGATGACGCCGGTGGCGGACTTCCGGGCGTCCTTCGAGGCGTCGATGCGCCGGTTGCGGGCCGGGGCCCCCGAGGCGCGGGTCTACGTGTCGAGCGTGCCGGACCTCAAGCGGCTCTGGTCGACGGGGCGGGTGAACGAGCTGGGCAAGAAGATCTGGGAGCTCGGCATCTGCCCGTCCATGCTGGCCGACGCGGACGATCTGGGCCCGGCGGCCGCGGCCCGGCGGGACGCGGTGCGGGAGAGGGTGGTGGCGTACAACGGGGTGCTGCGGGAGGTGTGCGCGCGGGACCGGCTCTGCCGGTACGACGGCGGGGCGGTGTTCGACTTCCGCTTCACCGGGGCGCAACTGAGCCCGTGGGACTGGTTCCACCCGAGCCGCGACGGCCAGGCCCGGCTGGCGGAGATCGCCCACCGCACCATCACGGCGGCCCGGCCTCCGGCGTAGGCGGGGGGGTGCGCGCTCCGGCGTGGGGGGTGAGGTGTGGGGCGGTGCGCGCTCCGGCGTCGGCGCGGGGCGCGGGGGTGCGGGACACGGCTGCGGCGTAGGGGCGCGGAGTGTGGGGCGCGCTCCGGCGGGGGCGCGGGGTGCGGTGCGCGCTCCGGCGTAGGCACGAGGGCGCGGGGCGCAAGCGCGTGTGCGCCCCTGCGCCGTCACATGGTGGCGTGAAACAGCCCGTCGGCGACCGGAAGCGGCGGGCCATGGCCGCAGCGCGGTGGTACGAGGCCGGGTGGCGGCCTCCTTGGCCGTACGCGCGGCGCGGCGGCCTCCTCGGCCGGGGACGCGCCCCGCCGGCCGGGCTCGGCCGCCGCAGCCGGTACGCGCCCCCGTCAGGCGGGTTTGACCGCCGGGGCCGGGTGCGGGGCCACCAGGTCGCGGGCCATCAGGGTGGCCCCGGCGACGGCTCCCGGCATGAGGAACACCGCGACGAACGGGACCAGGAACGCGAGGGTCAGCGGGACGCCGAAGCCGAGCACCAGCATCCGCCGGCCGCGCAGCAGGACCAGCCGGTCCTTCAGCACCATGCCCCGGCGCTGGAGGGCGACCGCGGTCAGCTCCTCGGCCAGGAAGTAGCCGGAGACGCAGAAGCCGAGCGCGGGGACGACGGTCTGGCCGACGACCGGGATGAAGCCGCAGGCGAAGAGGACGATCCCGTACAGGGCGACGCGGAGCAGGACGCGCACGGAGTCGCGGGCGGAGATCCACAGCTCCCGCCAGAGCGGCAGTCCGGACTCGGGGACCTCGCCGCCCTCGCTGCGGTCGACCTCCTCGGAGAGCGACTCGTAGAACGGCTGGCCGACCAGGAGCGTGACGGCGGTGAAGGTGATGACCGCGAGGAACAGGCCGAAGACGAAGACGAGCGCGGTCAGCCCGTTGCGCAGCAGGCCCGCCCAGGGCGAGGACCAGTCGTCGGCGAACGGGGTGGCCCAGGCCGCGAGGTCGTCCGCGCCGTAACCGAGTCCGACGAGCGCTCCCGCGTACACGACGAGGGTGACGAGTCCGGGCAGCAGCCCGAAGCCGAACCATCGCCCGTGTCGGGCAACCCAGCGCTGCCCCTTCATCAAGTAGCCGAAGCCCGCCCCGAGATCGCTCATGGTCGTCAGCGTACTGGCGTGCGGAGAGCGGCGAGGACCGCACCCCGGACGGGGGTGCGGTCCTCGCGCGGCGGGCTCGGGTCAGGCGACCGAGAGCTCGACCTTGATGTTCCCGCGGGTGGCGTTCGAGTACGGGCAGACCTGGTGGGCCTTCTCGACGAGCGCCTGGGCGGTGTCCCGGTCGACGTTCGGGATGGAGGCGGTGATCGCGACCTCCAGGCCGAAGCCGCCGGACTCGTTCTTGCCGATGGAGACCGAGGCGGTCACCGTCGAACCGGAGATGTCGGCCTTCTCCTGGCGGGCGACGACGCCCAGCGCGCCCTGGAAGCAGGCGCTGTAGCCGGCCGCGAAGAGCTGCTCGGGGTTGGTGCCCGCTCCGCTGCCGCCCATGGCCTTCGGCGGGTTGACGACGACGTCGAGCTGGCCGTCGTCGGAGGAGACGCGGCCGTCACGGCCGTTCTCGGCGGTGGCGACGGCGGTGTAGGCGACGTCGATCTTCTGAATGGACATGATGTGAGGATTCCTCCAGTTGGTGCGCCGCGGCTCGCGCCCACGATCACGGCGGCCTGCGGTCGAGCCTAGCGCGTGGCCGGGGTGGGCCGGGGCGGACGGGCGTTGCGGATGGTTGCGGGGACGGGCCCCGGCGGCGGGTCAGGCCAGCGAGACGATCATCTTTCCGGTGTTCTCGCCGCGGAGCAGGCCGACGAACGCGTCGTAGCCGTTCTCGATGCCCTCGACGACCGTCTCGCGGTACTTCAGCTCGCCCGAGGCCAGCCAGCCGGCGACCTCCCGGACGAACTGCGGCTGGAGGTCGGCGTGGTCGCCCACGAGCATTCCCTGGAGGCGGAGCCGCTTGCCGATGATCAGCGCCATGTTGCGCGGGCCGGGCGTCGGCTCGGTCTCGTTGTACTGGGCGATCATGCCGCAGATGGTGGCGCGGCCGTGCACGTTGAGCGCGCCGATGGCGGCTTCCAGGTGGTCGCCGCCGACGTTGTCGAAGTAGACGTCGATGCCGTCGGGGGCCGCCTCGGCGAGCTGGTCGCGGACGGGCCCGTTCTTGTAGTTGAACGCGGCGTCGAAGCCGTACTCCTCGACGAGGAGCTTCACCTTCTCGTCGGAGCCCGCGGAGCCGATGACCCGCGAGGCGCCCTTGAGCTTGGCGAGCTGGCCGACCTGGCTGCCGACCGCTCCGGCCGCCCCGGAGACGAAGACCGCGTCGCCCTCCTTGAAGGAGGCGACCTCGAACAGGCCCGCGTAGGCGGTGAGCCCGGTCATGCCGAGCACGCCGAGGTAGGCGGAGAGCGGGGCGAGGTCGGGGTCGACCTTGACGGCGCGCTCGGCGGGCACGTCGGCGATCTCGCGCCAGCCGAGGCCGTGCAGGACGTGGTCCCCGACCGCGAACCGGTCGTCGGCGGAGGCGATGACCTCGCCGACCGCGCCGCCGTCCATGGGGCGGTCGAGCTGGAAGGGCGGGGTATACGACTTGACGTCGTTCATCCGGCCGCGCATGTACGGGTCGACCGAGAAGTACTTGTTGCGGACGAGGACGCGGCCTTCGGCCGGAGCGGCGACCGCGGCCTCACGCAGCGCGAAGTCCTCGGCCTTCGGCCAACCGTGCGGGCGGGCGATCAGGTGCCATTCACGGCTGGACGCGGGAAGTGCTGCAGACATGGGCTCGGGTTCTCCTCAATGTCCTACGGGGGTGCGAAGCGTCCGCGGCGCCCGTGGCTTCGGGAGCCGTACGAAAAGCTTCATTACATGAAACAACCATGCTCCTGCATATTTCATGTTGTCAAGTAAATCGGTACGCTGTCCTCCATGGCCACCCGTACAGACCCCCTGACCCTTGAGGTCGTCGAGTTGATCGGCGCCGTCGTCGCGCGCTATCACGAGGAGTACGACCGGGCCGCCGCCGAGCACGCCCTCACCGGGGCGCAGGCGCGGGTGCTGGGGCTGCTCGCGGCCGAGCCCCTGCCGATGCGGAAGATCGCCCTCAAGCTGAAGTGCGAGCCGTCGAACGTGACGGGGATCGTCGACCGGCTGGAGGCGCGCGAGCTGGTCGAGCGCCGGCCGGACCCGGCCGACCGGCGGGTGAAGCTGGCCGCCGCCACGGAGAAGGGCGCGCGCACGGCGCGGGAGCTGCGCAGTTCGCTGGACTTCGCCCGCGAGCCGCTGGCCGGGCTCTCCGAGACCGAGCGCACGGCCCTGCGGGACCTGCTGCGCCGGATGCTGGCCGAGGAGGGGTGAGCGTACGGCGGGCGGGGCGGCGTGAGCGTCCAGCGCGCGGGGAAGGGCGGGCGGCGCGCGCGGGGGCGGGCGTGAGCGCCTGGCGCGCGGGGGGGGGCGGCGAGAGGACCTGCTCGCCGCCCAGGCGCTTCGTGAGCGCCTGGCGCGCGGGGCGGCGGGCGGCGTGCGCGGGAGGATGGGCGGTATGAGCGCCCCCGCCCCCTTCGGCCCCCTCCAGTTCCAGCTCGTCCTGCTCCGCCGGATGGCCGACCACCAGCCCGAGCTGGTCGACGAGGCGCGGCGCCGGCTCGGCGCCTCCCCCGCCGACCTGCGGGAGGCGAACCGCCGCTGGCAGGCCATGGTGCGCGCGCCCCGCGGCCGGGGCTCCCTGCGGCGCTACCGCTCGGTGCTCGGCGCACCGGAGACCGCGGTGGCGCGCCGGATCGGGGACCTGGAGTGGGAGGCGCTGCTGTGGCCGGTGCCGCTCTGGCCGGACCTGCGGTTCGAGGTGACGGCCGCGCCGGGCGGGGCCGTGTGGAACGCGTGGCTGGTGCGGGCCCCCGGAGCGGCGGGCCCCCGGCTCGTCTCCCCCGACACGCTGCGCCCCTGGTCGTGCACCGTGGACGAGGCGGCCCGCGCCTTTCCCCCGGCGCGGCCCATGGAGGGCAGCGCGCCGACCCGGTGGGCGCTGTCGGTCACCGATCCGGAGACCGGGCGCGCACGCGTCGCCGAGTTCACCTGGGGCCTGTTCCAGCGGCTGCTTCCGGGCTGAGCCCGCCGGGGAGGCGTACCGGCGCCCCCGCCCCGCCCACCTGGCAGCCCGTCAGCTCCCGTGCCCCCGACGGCGCAGCCCAGCGCGCGCCGAGGGCCGGGCGGCGCGACGATGCGAGGAGGGGCCGGCTGCCGCCGGCGCCCCCATCCGCGTTCTCGGGAGAGCCTGCCGTGACCGTCACCCTTGAGCAGTTGCAGCGTTGCCACATCGGCGTCGATCTCGGGGCCGCGAGGACCCGCGTGTACGTCAAGGGGATCGGGCTCGTGGTCGACGAGCCGAGCGTCGCCGCCGTCAACACCCGCACCGGCTCCCTCATCGCCGTCGGCACGCTCGCCGAGCAGATGACCGGCCGCACCCCCTCGTACATCCGGGTGGCCCGGCCGGTGTCCGGCGGCACCGTCGTCGACATCGAGATGGCCCAGCGGATGCTGCGCCATCTGCTCGGCGACAGGCTCCGCCGCCAACTGCGCCGCAAGCCGCGCCTGCGCGCCGCCGCCTGCACCCCGCACGAGGCCGACCCGCTGGCGCAGCGCGCGACGGTGGAGACGCTGGTCGGGCTCGGGGCGCGCCGGGTGGAGCTGGTCGACACCCTGATCGCCGCCGCCGTGGGGTGCGGGCTGCCGGTGGAGCAGCCCACCGCCACCATGATCATGGTGTGCGGGGCGGCCACCACGCAGATCGCGGTGCTCTCGCTCGGCTCGATCGTGACCGCCGTCCGCATCCCGGTCGGCGGCAACGCGATCGACGACGCGGTGGTCCAGCACCTGCGCCAGCACCATGAGCTGATGCTGCCGAGCCAGTCCGTGCGCCCGCTGCAACTGGCACTGCACGGCAACGGGCTCCAGCTCACCGGCCCCGCCCTGACCGAGATCCACGGCCGTGACGTGGCCACCGGGCTGGCCCGCTCGGTGCAGGTCGACACCGCCGCCGTACGGCAGGCCATCCACACCCCGCTCACCGCGGTGCTCGACGGGGTGGGCAAGGTGCTGCGCGCGTGCCCGCCCGATCTGGTGGCCGACCTCGCGGACCGCGGGATCATGATGGTGGGCGGCAGCGCACTGCTCCCCGGTCTCGACCAGATGCTGCGCGACGCGACCGGTATGCCGGTGGAGATCGCGGAGCGCCCCGACGCCTGCTCGGTGCTCGGCCTCGGCGCGATGCTGGACGGCAAGGTCCAGCCGATGTCCCTCAACCCGCTGGCCGGCTGAGTCCGCCGGCGGGGCCGGGGCGCGGGGCGGACGGCGCGATGGCCGACGGACGCGGCGGGGCCGGGCCCGTACCGGCCGGGCATCGCGACCCGGCCGCGATCGAGCGGCTGCCGATGCTGCTGGAGGCCGTCCTCAACGTCGGCAGCGACCTGGAACTGGGCGCGACCCTCCAGCAGATCGTCGACACCGCCACCGCGCTGACCGGGGCCGACCGGGGTTCGCTGGGGGTCCTGGAGCCCGGACGCGACCGGATCGACGCGCTCTACACCGCCGGGACGACGACGGCGGCGGACCGGCAGCACCCTCGCCGCGCCCCGGACGAGCCGGTCGGACCGCCCGATGCTCCGGACGGGTCGGACGGACCGCCCGATGCTCCGGACGGGCCGGGCGCCCCGTCGGACGGGTCGCACGGGCCGGACGGCCTGGACGGCTCGGGCCGGGGCGCTCTTCCCGTACGCCCCGACGCGTCGGACGCCGTGGGGCCGGGACAGGAGCGTGCGCCGGCGCGTCGGAGTTTCCTGCACGCCCCGATCCGGGTGCACACCGAGATGTTCGGCCACCTCCACCTGGCCGGGAAGCGGTCGGGGCCCTTCACCGACACCGACCGGGCCCTGCTGCGGGCCCTCGCCTCGCAGGCGGGCATCGCGATCGGCAACGCCCGGCTCTACGAGACCGCCCGGCAGCGCGAACGCTGGATCGAGGGGGCGGCCGCCGTCACCACGGCCCTGCTGACCGGCACCGACGCGGCCGACGCGCTGATGACGGTGGCCGAGCGGGCGCGGATGCTGGCGGGGGCCTCGGCCGGGGTGATCCTCCAGCCGACGGAGGAGGGCGGGATGGAGATCGTCACCGCCTCCACGCCGGACGACCCGGCGGGCCTCGTCGGCACGGTGATCGAGCCCGGTTCGCCGGTGCTGGTCCAGCTCCTCGGGGGCGAGCCGGTCTTCGTCGAGGACTCGGCCACCGATCCCCGGATGACCACCGGCGTACGCTCGCGCTTCGGGCCGAGCATGATGCTGCCCCTCCAGAGCGGGGGGCGGCTCATCGGCACCCTCGCGCTCCCCCGGCGGCGCGGCGAACCGCCGTACACGGACCTGGACCGGCTGCTGGCGACCCAGTTCGCCTCGCAGGCCGCGCTGGCGCTGGTGATGGCGGACGCGCAGGCCGACCGCGAGCAGCTCGCGGTGTACGAGGACCGCGACCGCATCGCCCGCGACCTGCACGACCTGGTCGTCCAGCGGCTCTTCGCCACCGAGATGATGTTGGAGTCCACCCGCCGCCGGGCCGCCTCGGAGGAGGCCGGCGGCAGCGGGGAGCCGCACCCCGGCCCGGTGGGCGAGGGGACCGGCGCGCTGCTGGGGCGGGCCGTGGACGAGCTGGACTCCACCATCCAGGAGGTGCGCACCGCGATCTTCGCCCTCCAGCAGCCGCCCGCCGAGGCCCCGAGCACCTTCCGGGGGCGGGTGCTGCGGGAGACCGGGGGCGCGTCGGCCCTGCTGGGGTTCGCGCCGTCGGTCCACTTCACCGGGCCGGTGGACGCGCTGGTGGACGACGCGACGGGGCGGGAGCTGCTCGCGGCGCTGCGCGGGGCGCTGGCCGCCGCGCACCGCAGGCCCGGCGTCCGGGCGATCGAGGTCGAGGTGGACGCCCCGGTCCGACTGCCGGACGGGCGGCGGGGGGTCCGGCTGATGGTCGCGGACGACGGACGCGGCGAGGACGGCGAGCGGTCGACGACGGTGACCTGGCACGCGCCCCTGTGAGCCGGGGCCCGCCCGGTCAGCGGTCCGGGGCCGCCCGCAGGGCGATCCGGGTGGCGGAGTGGGCGACGCCCGCTTCCCGCTTCAACCGGCGCAGCAGGGCGTCCAGCGCTCCGGGGTCGGCGGCGGTGGCCCGTACGAGGTAGTCGTGGCCGCCCGTCACGTGGACCACCTCCGTGATGCCGGGCAGCATCAGCACGGAGCGCTCGAACTCCTCGTTCGTCGTGTCCAGGCGCAGCGTCACGTCGATGAAGACCACCAGGCCCGAACGGGTGTCGGCGGCCGGGTCGACGATGACGGTGAAGCCCCGGATCACCCCGTCGCGGCGCATCCGGCGCACCCGGTCGCCCGCCGCGTTGGCGCTGAGCCCCACGCGGACGCCCAGGTCCCGGTACGAGATCCGCGCGTCCTCCTGGAGAATGCCGAGGATTTCCCTGTCCAACCGGTCCATACCACGATTGTCCCAGTTCGCCGGGATATCGTCTTGGAGTGTCCTCGACCGGGCGACCGGCGGCCGTGCGGGTCGGTCCGGCGGGCGGCGACCGGCGGCCGCGCGCCGGAGGCGGGGTGACGCTGCCCTCATCGGGTCCGCGGCCCGGCCCGACACCGGTGCGAGGCTCTAGGCTGCCCGGCGTGACCCTCCTTCTTCCCGCGCTCCAGTCCCCCACCGGTCCGGCCGCCGCACGGGAGGCCGTGCGCTTCGGCGACCTCCGTCTGACGTACGGCCGGCTGGCCGACGCGTCGGCGGCGCTCGCCGCCCGTATCGCGGGCGCGGACCGGGTCGCCGTCTGGGCCTCCGCGACGCCGGAGACGGTGATCGCGGTCGTCGCGGCCCTCCGCGCCGGGATTCCGGCCGTACCGCTCAACCCCCGTACCGGCGAGCGGGAGTTGGCGCACATCCTGGCCGACAGCGCGCCCTCGGCCGTCCTGGCGGGGCCGGACGCCGAGCTGCCCCCGGCCCTGGCGGGGCTGCGGCGGGCAGCGGTGGACGCACGGGCCGACGCGGCGGCCGGCGCCCCGGCGGGCCCGGCCGCCCCCGCCGCGGTCGCCTCCCCCGACTCCCCCGCGCTGATCGTCTACACCTCCGGGACCACCGGCCCGCCCAAGGGGGCCGTGCTGCCCCGGCGGGCCGTCGCCGCGTCGCTGGACGCCCTGGCGGACGCCTGGGACTGGACCGGGGACGACGTCCTGGTCCACGCGCTGCCCCTGTTCCACGTGCACGGGCTGATCCTGGGCGTCCTCGGCCCGCTGCGGCGCGGCGGCTCCGTACGCCACCTGGGGCGGTTCTCGCCCGAGGGGGTGGCCCGCGAGCTGGCGGACGGCGGCACGATGCTCTTCGGCGTACCGACCATGTACCACCGGTTGGCCGAGGCGCTGGACGCCCCGGCGACCGCCCCCGCACGCACCGCGCTCGCCGGGGCGCTGGCCGGGGCCCGGCTGCTGGTCTCCGGTTCGGCGGCGCTCCCCGTCCACGACCACGAACGCATCGCGGCGGCGACCGGACGGCGGGTGATCGAGCGGTACGGGATGACGGAGACCCTGATGAACACCGCGATCCGGGCGGACGGCGAACCGCGCCCCGGCACGGTCGGCCCGCCGCTCGCCGGGGTGGGGCTGCGCCTGGTCGAGGACGACGGGACCGTGCTCGACGGGCCGGCGGCCATCGGGGAGATCCAGGTCCGGGGGCCGAACCTGTTCACCGGCTACCTGAACCGCCCCGACGCCACCGCCGCCGCCCACACGGCGGACGGCTGGTTCCGGACGGGCGACGTCGGCACGGTGGACGAGGACGGGTACGTCCGCATCGTCGGCCGCCGGGCCACCGACCTGATCAAGAGCGGCGGCTACAAGATCGGCGCGGGCGAGATCGAGAACGTTCTGCTCGCCCACCCCGGCGTGCGGGAGGCGGCCGTCACGGGCGAGGCGGACCCCGACCTCGGGGAGCGCGTCGTCGCCTGGATCGTCGCGGCGGACCCGCAGTCGCCGCCGGACGCCGCCGAGCTGGCCGACCACGTCGCCGCCCAACTGGCCCCGCACAAACGCCCGCGCACCGTGCGCTACCTGGACGCCCTGCCCCGCAACGACCTGGGCAAGATCATGAAGAGGTCGCTCCGTGCCTGACCCCACGCCGCCCGACCCGTCCGCCGCCCGCCCCTCCGCCTCCCCGACGCCGGTCCGGACGACGGCGCGGGAGGCGATCGCGCTGCTCACCGGCCCGGACGGTTTCACCGAGCACGTGCCGCCCGCCCGCACCCTGCCGCCCGACGGGCCGCTCGGCTGGACGGGGTACGACGCGGCGCGGGAGCGGGCGGCGGCCCGGACCGGCGAGGAGGAGTCCGTCGTGTACGGCCTCGGGGTCGTCGGCGACCGCCCCTGCGTGCTCCTCTCCTTCGAATTCGGCTTCCTGGGCGGCTCGTTGGGCCAGCGCACCGGCGACCGGCTGGAGGCCGCGTACGCGCTGGCCCTGGAGCGGCGGCTGCCGCTGCTCTCCCTCGTCGCCACCGGCGGGAGCCGGATGCAGGAGGGCATGGTCGCGCTCACCCAGCTCCAGCGGGTCGCGGCCGCCTCCGCCCGGTTGCGCGCGGCCGGACTCCCGCAGCTCGCCGTGGTCCGCGACCCGACGACCGGCGGGGGCTGGGCCACCGTGGGGGCGGGCTCCGACGTGGTGCTGGCGCTGCCCGGCGCGCAGGTGGGCTTCGCCGGCTCCCGCGTGCGCCCGGCTGACGCGGAGCCGTACGCGTACAGCGCCGAGGGCCAGTGGGCGGCGGGCCAGGTCGACGCGGTCGTCCCGCCCGAGGAGCTGGCCGCCACCGTGGGGCACTGGCTGCGCGCGCTCGGCCCGCACGAGGCGCCGCGCACCGCCCCGACGCCCCGCGCGCTGTCGGAGGCCCGCCTCCCGGAGACCGGGCGGGAGGCGGTGGAGCAGGCCCGCTCCCCGCGACGCCCGCGCGCGGGGGCCTACCTGGCGGACTACTTCGCCGTACGCCTCCCCCTGCACGGCGACCGCTGCGGCGGTACGGACGCGGGGGTGCTGTGCGGCTTCGGGCTGCGCGCCGACGGGCAGCCCGTCGCGTACGTCGCCCAGTGCGGGACCGCGACCCGCCCGGCCGGATACCGTACGGCGGCCCGGACGATCCGGCTCGCCGACCGGCTCGGCGTCCCCGTGCTCACCCTGGTCGACACCCCCGGCGCCGCCAACGACGCCGAGGCGGAACGGGCGGGCGCGGGCGCGGCCATCGCGGACACGTTCGCGGCCGTCGCGGCGGCTCGGGTCCCGGTGACGACGCTGGTGATCGGCGAGGGCGGATCGGGCGGGGCGCTGGCCCTCGCGGCGCCGGACAACACCCATGTCACGGCGGACGCCTACTTCTCCGTCATCGCCCCCGAACCGGCCGCCTCGATCCTCAAACGCCCGCCGTCCGAGAGCGGGGCCACCGCCGACCAGTTGCGGCTGCGCCCCCAGGACCTGGTGGAGCTGGGCGTCGCCCGCTCGATCGTCACCCGGTAGCCGCCCGCGCCGTGCGGGCGGCGGCGGGCGGCCGGCGGTCGCCGGGGCGTACGGCGTCGGTCACTCGTGGTAGACGGAGTGGACCCGGTCCAGACGGCCCGCGCGCAGGTCGGCGTAGCGGACCATCCAGGCCAGGGTGCCCTCGGCCTGACGCCAGAAGGCGCCCGCGTTGACCTCGGCGAGGCACAGCCACGGTTCGGTGTGCTCCATGTGGCAGTTGTCCGGCACATACCCGTTGCCGATCGCCGCGGTGAGGGCCCGCAGGTGCAGCTCCTCGAACCTCTCCGGCGCCTCCCTGACGAGGGGCACGGCCTCTTCCCGCAGGGCGGCGAGGACGTCCCCCTGGTCGGTGTCCCACCCGTGGGGGATCACTTCGGCCCCGCGCAGCTTCAGGTCGCTCTCGTGCCGGCCCGGCGACGCCGGGTGGGGGACCCGCGAGCGGTACTCCTCGAGGGCGGCCACGAACAGGGGGTCCAACTGCCAATCCCGAACGAGGTCGCCGGGGGTCTCCCCCTCGGCGGGCTCCTCCTCCACCCAGGTCTCGCCGAGGACGTCCCACTCGGCGGGCTCCGTCAGGATCAGGGTCTGGCGGCTCAGGAGGTCGAACGGCTCCACCGCCTCCTCCACACCGTCCCGGCTGAAGACGGCGGGGTTGGCCCGCTCGACCATCTCGACGCCAGGGGGCACGTAGACGACCGACAGCGGATCGTCGTCGGCCTGCCAGTAGTCCGATTCGGCGAACAGCAGCAGGTGGCCCTCGCGGGTGACCCAGTCGTCCAGGGGCTGCTTCGGTATCGCCGCCAGATCGAGGCAGGCCACGAACTGGGTCCCCCACTCCCAGGGGACGTCCGCCGGCATCCGGGGGAGCCCCCCGGCATAGCCGACCACGCGGTCGCCGGGGCCGGGGTCGTCGTAGACGCCCCTGATCCCGACCGCCGGCTGGACATGCCACAGAATGCGGGTGACGGCGTCCTCGGACACCCCGTACTGACGGGCGTGCGCCCGGAACTGCTCTGCGTAGGACATGCGCTCATCCTTGCGCATCCCACTGACGGTCCCGTCGCCGAGGGAGTCGGCCGATCGAAGGGGCCGGGCCCCTACGGCTGCGGGTCGCGGGCGTCGTAGCGGGCGAAGCCGCGCCACTTCAGGGCGAGCAGGGCCACGGCCGCCACGCACGCGACGCCGCCGCCGGTGATCGCCGCGGCCGGGGAGACGGCGTCGGCGACCGAACCGGCCACGAAGTCCCCCAACCGGGGCCCGCCCGCGACGACGACGATGAACACGCCCTGGAGCCGGCCGCGCATCTCGTCGGGCACGGCCGCCTGGAGCATGGTGTTCCGGAAGACCATGGAGACGGTGTCCGCGCACCCGGCGAGCGCCAGGAAGAGCAGCCCGAGCCAGAGGTTCCGGGTGAGGCCGAAGACGGCGACGGCCGCGCCCCAGCAGCCGACGGCCAGCAGGACCGCGAGCCCGTGCCGCCGGACGCGCCCGAGCCAGCCGGAGAACACCCCGCCGAGCAGCGCGCCGAGGGCGGGGGCGGCGACGAGCAGTCCGGTGGTCCGCGCGTCACCCCCGTACCAGAGGACGGCGACGACCGGGAAGAGCGCGCGGGGGTGGGCGAGCACCATGGCGCACAGGTCGGTGAAGAAGGTCATCCGCAGGTTGGGCCGGGTCCCGAGGAACCGCAGCCCGTCCAGGACCGAGGCCCGCTTTCCGGCCGCCCCCTTTTCGCCCCGGTCGGGCAGCATCGAGGGCAGCCGCCACATCGCGTACAGGGAAGCGGTGAAGGTGAGGGCGTCCACGGTGTAGGCGGCCCGGTACCCCCACCAGCCGACGATCAACCCGCCCAGCATCGGCCCGACGAGCGCGCCCGTCGTGCTGGTCATGGAGTTCAACGCGTTCGCGGCGGGGAGCTGTTCGGGCGGCAGCAGCCGGGCGACCATGGAGGAGCGGGCCGGTGCGTTGAGGGCGAAGCAGACGGCCTGGAGGGCGACGACCGCGTACAGCAGGCCGACCCGTTCGACCCCCGCCACGCTGACGGCCACCAGGACCAGGGCCAGGACGAACGAGCCGGCGGCGCTGGACAGCCCGAGCTTGCGCCGGTCGACGGTGTCCGCGACGGCTCCGCCGTAGAGCCCGAAGACGACGAGCGGCACCAGCGAGCAGAAGCCGATGAGCCCCACGGAGAACGCGGAGCCGGTGATGTCGTAGACCTGGAGCGAGACCGCCAGCGCCGTCATGCCCTGGCCGACCCACGAGACGGTGTTCCCGAACCAGAGCCGCCGGTAGTCGGGCGAGAGCCGCAGCGGCGTGAGGTCGGCGAGTATCCGGGGGCGGGGCGCGGACGGCCGGGTCGTTTCGGTCACAGGGGATGGTAGCCGGGTGGTCTCGGGGCGCGTCCCGGTCCCGTGGGGCGAGGTCCGGCCGCAGAGCGTCGGCGTGCGGCGCGCCGAGGCGCGACCCGCCACCGGCCTCGTACCGGTCTCATGCCGGCTTCTCCGCCGGGCGCGACGGGGGGAGCCCGTCCGCCGTGGGCAGGCTGAGCACCATGGTGAGACCGCCTCCGGGGGTGTCCTCCGCCGTCACCGTGCCGCCCATCGACTCCGCGAAGCCGCGGGCCACGGCGAGGCCGAGGCCGACGCCCTCACCGCGCGGGGCGTCCCCGCCCCGCTGGAAGGGGCCGAAGATGCGGTCCTTGGCCTCGTCGGGGACGCCGGGTCCGCGATCGACGACGCGGAGCTCGACGCGGTCGGCGAGGGCGCTCGCGGCGACGAGGACCGGCTCTCCGGCCCGGCTGTGCCTGACGGCGTTCTCGACGACGTTGGCGACGGCCCGCTCCAACAGGCCGCGGTCCACGGCGACCATCGGGAGCGTCTCGGGGATGTCCAGTTCGACACGGTCCGCTGGGACGCCGAGCAGCGCCATCGGGACGACCTCGTCGAGGTCGGTCTCCCTGATCACGGCCGTGACGGCGCCGGTCTCCAGGCGGGACACGTCGAGGAGGTTGCCGATGAGGTGGGCGAGCCGGTCGGCGCCGTCCTCGATGTTCGCGAGGAGGGCCGCGTGGTCCTCGTCCGACCACTCCACGTCGTCCGCCCGCAGGGAGGAGACGGACGCCTTGATCCCGGCGAGCGGCGTCCGCAGGTCGTGGCTGACCGCGGCCAGGAGCGAGGTGCGGATCCTGTTGCCCTCCGCGAGCTTGCGGGCCTCCTCCGCCTGGCCGAGGAGGCGTTGGCGGTCCAGGACGACGGCCGCCTGGGCGGCGAAGGCCCCCAGGACCCGGCGGTCCTCGGCCGGCAGGACGCGGCCGGTCAGGGCGAGGGCGAGACGGTCCCCGACGGGCAGGTCCACGTCCGCGTCCTCGGGGCGGTCCGCCCGGCGGGGGCCGACGGCGGCGACGCACGACCAGGGCCCGGCGTCGCCGGCGCGCTCCAGCAGCGCCACCGACTCCATGGCGAAGGTCTCCCGGAGCCGTTCCAGCAGGGCGTCCAGCCCGGTCTCCCCGCGCAGCACACTGCCGGCGAGGAAGGAGAGCGTCTCCGCCTCCGCCCGCAGCCGGGCCGCCTGATGCGTGCGGCGCGCGGCGAGGTCCACCACGGAGGCGACCGAGACCGCGACGCCGACGAAGATCACCAGGGCGACGATGTTGTCCGGATCGGCGATCGTGAGCTTGCGGACGGGCGGCGTGAAGCACCAGTTGAGAAGCACGGTACCGACGGCCGCGGACGCCAGGGCCGGCCGGAGCCCGCCCAGCAGGGCGGCGGCCACGGTCAACGCCAGGAAGAGCAGGACGTCGTTGGCCAGGCCGACGTCGGGCAGGGCCCCGCCCAACAGCAGGGTGAGCAGGGCGGGTCCGGCGAGACCGACGACCCAGCCCCACAGGGTGCGGGACCGGCCCAACCGCCCCCGACCGGCGGTCGGCAGGCCGCGGCCCTTCGCCACCTCGTCGTGGGTGACGATGTGGACGTCCAGGTCCGGGCCCGACTCGCGGGCGACCGTGGCGCTGACCCCCGGCCCGAAGGCGTACTGCCAGGGGCGGCGCCTGCTGACTCCGACGACGACCTGGGTGGCGTTGACCCCGCGCGCGAACGCGAGCAGCCCGGTGGGGACGTCGTCGCCCACCACGTGGTGGAAGGCGCCCCCGAGGTCCTCCACGAGCGTCCGCTGGAGCGCCAGTTCCCTCGGCGAGGCGGCCGTGAGCCCGTCGCTGCGCGAGACGTACACGGCGAGGACCTCCCCGCCGGCTCCCTTCTCCGCGAGGCGGACGGCCCGCCGGATGAGGGTGCGGCCCTCGGGACCGCCGGTGAGGCCGACGACGATCCGCTCCCGAGAGCCCCAGATCTTCGAGACCCGGTGCTCGGTCCGGTACGCCTGGAGGTACTCGTCGACCCGGTCGGCCGTCCACAGCAGAGCGAGTTCGCGCAGGGCGGCGAGGTTGCCGGGGCGGAAGTAGTGGGAGAGCGCCGCGTCGACCTTGTCCGACGTGTACACGTTGCCGTGCGCCATCCGGCGGCGCAGCGCCTGTGGCGACATGTCGACCAGCTCGATCTGGTCGGCGCGCCGGACGAACTCGTCCGGAACCGTCTCCCGCTGCCGGATGCCGGTGATCGACTCGACCACGTCTCCCAGGGACTCCAGATGCTGGATGTTGACCGTCGACACGACGTCGACGCCCGCCGCGAGCAGTTCCTCGACGTCCTGCCAGCGCTTGGGGTTGCGGGAGCCGGGCACGTTGGTGTGGGCGAGCTCGTCGACGAGCGCCACGGCGGGGCGGCGGGCGAGGACCGCGTCGACGTCCATCTCGGTGAAGACGGCCCCCCGGTACGCGATCTCCTGGCGCGTCACCGTCTCCAGGCCGTGCAGCATGACCTCCGTGCGCGGCCTGCGGTGGTGCTCGACGAGGGCGACGACGCAGTCCGTGCCGCGCTCCACCCGGCGATGGGCCTCGGAGAGCATCGCGTACGTCTTGCCGACGCCCGGCGCCGCGCCGAGGTAGATCCGGAGCTTTCCGCGTCCCATGGTGATGTGCGCCGCCGTTCTCGTGTCCGGTGGGGGTCGGTGGGGGCCGTTCTCGTGTCCGGTGGGGGTCGGTGGGGGCCGTTCTCGTGTCCGGTGGGGGTCGGTGGGGGCCGTGCTCGTGTCCGGTGGGGCCGGTGGGGGCCGTGCTCGTGTCCGGTGGGGCCGGTGGGGGCCGTGCTCGTGTCCGGTGGGGGTCGGGCTCGGTCCCCAGCGGATCGGCGGGCGGTCGGCGGTCGGTCGGCGGTCGGCGGGTCGGGCGGGCCGCCGCCCGGAGCCGCGCCGGTCCCGCCGCCGCCCGGCCGAGGCCGTCAGCGCCCGGCCAGGAGGTCCCTGAGCGCGATGTTGAGCTTCAGGACGTTGACGCGGGGCTCGCCGACGAAGCCCAGGACGCGGCCCTCGGTGTGGTCGGCGACCAGCCGCTCGACCGCGGCCGCGTCGAGCTGGTTGCGCTCCGCGACCCGGTGGACCTGGAGCTTCGCGTACGCCGGGGAGATGTGCGGGTCCAGGCCGGAGCCGGAGGAGGTGACCGCGTCGGCGGGGACGTCGGACGGCCTCACCCGGTGTCCGGCGGTGGAGTTGTCCGCGACGACGGCGGACCGGGCGTCCTCGACCCACCGGATCAGTTCGGCGTCGTCACCCGCGCGGTTGGTCGCGCCGGACAGGAGCAGCCGGTACCGGGTGTTGACGGAGTTGGCGCCCAGGCCGTTGGAGGGGCGCGGCTGGAACCACCGCAGGTCCGGGGCCGGGGTCTCCTCGCCCTCCCCGAGCGGCAGGTCGTAGCGCTGGCCGATGAGTTCGGAGCCGACGGTCCTGCCTCGGCCGTCCGTGATCTCGGAGCCGTTGGCCTTGGACGGGAAGGCGGCCTGGGCGACGCCGGTGACGGCGAGGGGGTACAGCACGCCGCACACGGCGGTCAGGACGAGGAGGGCGCGGAGTGCGGCCCAGAGCAGTCGTCCCGCGCTTCCTACGGAGTTGTTCATGATCGGTCAGCCGATTCCGGGGATGAGGGAGAGGAGCATGTCGATGATCTTGATGCCGACGAACGGGGCGACCAGGCCGCCCAGGCCGTACAGGCCGAGGTTGCGGCGGAGCATCGCGTCCGCGCTGGAGGGCCGGTAGCGCACGCCCTTCAGGGCGAGCGGCACCAGGGCCACGATGATCAGCGCGTTGAAGACGACGGCGGACAGGATCGCGGACTCGGGCGAGGTCAGGCCCATGATGTTGAGCCTGTCCAGCGAGGGGTGGGCGACCGCGAACATCGCGGGGATGATCGCGAAGTACTTCGCGACGTCGTTGGCGATGGAGAAGGTGGTGAGCGCGCCCCGTGTGATGAGGAGCTGCTTGCCGATCCCGACGATCTCGATGAGCTTGGTCGGGTCGGAGTCCAGGTCCACCATGTTCCCGGCCTCCTTGGCGGCCGAGGTGCCGGTGTTCATGGCCACGCCGACGTCGGCCTGGGCGAGGGCCGGGGCGTCGTTGGTGCCGTCGCCGGTCATCGCGACGAGCTTGCCGCCCGCCTGCTCGCGCTTGATGAGGGCCATCTTGTCCTCGGGGGTGGCCTCGGCGAGGAAGTCGTCGACGCCCGCCTCCTCGGCGATGGCCTTCGCGGTCAGCGGGTTGTCGCCCGTGATCATGACCGTACGGATGCCCATGCGGCGCAGCTCGTCGAACCGCTCCCGCATCCCCTCCTTGACGACGTCCTTCAGGTGGATGACGCCGAGGACCCGCGCGCCCCCGCCGTCCTCCAGGGCCACCAGCAGCGGCGTGCCGCCGGCCTGGGAGATCCGGTCCGTGAGCGCCTGCGCGTCCGGGGGGACACGGCCGCCCCGCTCCTGCACCCAGGCCACGACCGAGCCGGCCGCGCCCTTGCGCACCTTCCGCCCGTCCACGTCCACGCCCGACATCCGGGTCTGGGCCGTGAACGCGACCCACTCGGCGCCGGCCGGCTCGCCCCGGCCCCGCCCGCGCAGGCCGTACTCCTCCTCCGCGAGGACGACCACCGAGCGGCCCTCGGGCGTCTCGTCCGCGAGGGAGGAGAGCCGGGCGGCCTCGGCGACCTCGGCGGCCGTGACCCCGGCCACCGGGACGAACTGGGCCGCCTGCCGGTTGCCGAGGGTGATGGTGCCGGTCTTGTCGAGCAGCAGGGTGGACACGTCGCCCGCCGCCTCGACCGCCCGCCCCGACATCGCGAGGACGTTGCGCTGGACCAGCCGGTCCATGCCGGCGATGCCGATCGCGGAGAGCAGCGCGCCGATCGTCGTCGGGATCAAGCAGACGAGGAGCGCGGTCAGGACGATGAGGGACGTCTGCTCGTCGGCGCCGGCGTAGACCGCGAACGGCTTGAGCGTGACGACCGCGAGCAGGAAGACGATCGTCAGCGAGGACAGGAGGATGGTGAGGGCGATCTCGTTCGGCGTCTTCTGCCGTGCCGCGCCCTCGACCAGGTTGATCATCCGGTCGATGAACGTCTCGCCCGGCTTCGTCGTGATCCTGACGACGATCCGGTCGGAGAGGACCTTGGTGCCGCCCGTCACCGCGCACCGGTCGCCGCCGGACTCGCGGATGACCGGCGCGGACTCGCCCGTGATGGCGGACTCGTCGACGCTCGCGACGCCCTCGACGACGTCGCCGTCACCGGGGATGACGTCACCGGCCTCGCAGACCACCAGGTCGCCGACGCGCAGCTCGGCGCCGGGGACCGCCTCCTCGGCCTCGCCCTCCCCGGTCAGGCGGCGGGCGACGGTGTCGGTCTTCGCCTTGCGCAGGGTGTCGGCCTGCGCCTTGCCGCGGCCCTCGGCGACGGCCTCCGCGAGGTTCGCGAAGACCGTGGTCAGCCAGAGCCAGGCGGTGATCGCCCAGCCGAACCAGTCCCCCGGCTCCCTCACGGCGAGCACGGTGGTGACCACCGAGCCGACCAGGACCACGAACATGACGGGCGACTTCACCATCACGCGCGGGTCGAGCTTCCGGAGCGCGTCCGGGAAGGAGGCGACCAACTGCCCGGGGTCGAACAGACCGGCGCCGACTCGGCCGGACGGCGGGCGTCCGCCGGACAGGTCGACGTGCGGCGGCGTCGCCGCGGGGGCGCGTGTGGACATCGTGTCCTCGTTCTTCTTCACGTCGGTGGTCATGCCGCGAGCCCTTCGGCGAGCGGTCCCAGCGCGAGGGCCGGGAAGTAGGTGAGACCGGCGACGATCATGATCGTGCCGACGAGCAATCCGGTGAACAGCGGCTTCCCGGTCCGCAGCGTCCCCGCGGTCTCGGGAACGGGCTTCTGTCCGGCCAGCGAGCCGGCCAGCGCGAGCACGAACACCATCGGCAGGAAGCGCCCCAGGAGCATCACGACGCCGAGCGTCGAGTTGAACCACTGCGTGTCGGCGTTCAGCCCGGCGAACGCGGAACCGTTGTTGTTCGCGGCGGAGGTGTAGGCGTACAGGATCTCGGAGAAGCCGTGCGCACCGGAGTGCGTCAGCGAGTTCGCCGGGGTGTCCAGGGCGAACGAGGCCGCCGTGAAGCACAGCACCAGGGCCGGGGTGACGAGGATGTAGCAGGCGGCGAACGTGATCTCGCGGGTGCCGATCTTCTTGCCCAGGTACTCCGGGGTGCGCCCGACCATCAGGCCGGCGATGAACACGGCGATGACCGCCATGACCAGCATTCCGTACAGGCCGGAGCCGACGCCGCCCGGAGCGATCTCGCCGAGCTGCATCCCCAGCAGGTTGATGCCGCCGCCGAAGCCGGTGTTGGACGAGTGGAAGGAGTTCACCGCTCCGGTCGACGTCAGCGTGGTGGCGACGGAGAAGATCGCCGAGCCGGCGATGCCGAAGCGGGTCTCCTTGCCCTCCATCGCCCCGCCGGCCAGCTCGAACGCCGGCCCCCGGCCCGCGAACTCGGTCCACAGCATCAGCGCCGTGAACCCGAGCCAGATCACGGCCATCGCGCCGAGGATCGCGTACCCCTGCCTCAGCGAGCCGACCATCCGGCCGAAGGTCCGCGTCAACGCGAAGGGGATCAGCAGGATCAGGAAGACCTCGAAGAGGTTCGAGAGCCCGTCGGGGTTCTCGAAGGGGTGGGCGGAGTTGGCGTTGAAGTAGCCGCCCCCGTTGGTGCCCAGCTCCTTGATGACCTCCTGCGAGGCGACCGCCCCGCCGTTCCACTGCTGCGAGCCGCCCGCGAACTGCCCGACCTCGTGGATGCCGGCGAAGTTCTGCAGGGCGCCGCACGCGACGAGCACCAGCGCGCCCACGACGGAGATCGGCAGCAGGACGCGCACCACGCCCCGTACGAGGTCGGCCCAGAAGTTGCCCAGTTCGCCGCCGCGGGAGCGGGCGAAACCGCGCACCAGCGCCACCGCGACCGCCATGCCCACGGCCGCGGAGACGAAGTTCTGCACCGCGAGGCCGCCGGTCTGGACGACGTGGCCCATGGCCTGCTCGCCGTAGTACGACTGCCAGTTCGTGTTGGCCACGAAGGACGCGGCCGTGTTGAAGGCCTGGTCCGGGTCGATCGACGCGAAGCCGAGCGAGCCGGGCAGTACGCCCTGGAGCCGCTGCAGGGCGTAAAGGAACAGCACGCCCGTCGCGGAGAAGGCGAGGACCCCGCGCAGGTACGCGGGCCAGCGCATCCCGGCGTCGGGGTTCGCGCCGATCGCCTTGTAGATCCACTTCTCGGGCCGGTAGTGCCTCTCGGAGGAGTAGACGCGCGCCATGTGGTCGCCGAGCGGTCGGTACGCCAGACCGAGCGCGGCGACCAGCGCCAGAAGCTGGAGGATTCCAGCCAGCACAGGACTCATGGCCGGCTCAGAACCTCTCCGGCTTGACCAGCGCGAGGACGAGGTATCCCAGCAGGGCGGCGGCGACGAGCAGACCGACCACGTTCTCGGCACTCACAGTTTCGCCACCCCCTTGGCGACGAACGCCACCAGCGCGAAGACCGCGACCATGGTGGCGACGAAGGCCGCATCGGCCATCGTGAACTCCCGGAAGAAGGAAAAACGGATTCTCTGACGAGATGAGGAAACAGCCCTTTCAGCCACTTTCCGTCGTCGTTGACGTCTCCCTGACGGGCGCGACGCCGCTCTTGACGCGTCCTCTACGCGCCGGGGCCGGGACGGGGCCCTGCGGTCCACGGGCTGCTGGCACGGGGCGGGGTCCGGCGGTCTACGCGCCGGGACCGGGGCGGGGTCCGGCGGTCTACGCGCTGCTGGCACGGGGCCCGGTCCCATGGGGCTGGGTCGGTCCCACGGGGCTGGGCCGGTCCCACGGGGTCCGGTCGGTCCCACGGGGTCCGGACCCACGGGGCGCGGACCCCCGGGGCCGGGTCGATCCCACGGGGCCGGGTCCCATGGGGCTGGGCCAGTACCACGGGGCCGGGCCGGTCCCACGGGCCGGGACCCGCGCGGCCGGGCCGGGCTCGACGACTCCGCCCGCGCCCCCGAGCGCGAGGTCTGCCCGCCTCCGCCCCCCGTCGCGGTGGCGGCGGCCCGCCGGTCGGCCGTGCCTGAGGGGGGAGGACAACCGAGTCACCGCAGGGCCGCCGCCGTGGAGGGGGCCTCGGACGTCCCGCTCGGGACGTGACGCCGCCTGCGGGGCGGATCAGGGGTGACGCCCGCCCGCAGGGTGGATCAGGGATGGCGCCCGCCTGCGGGACGGATCAGGGACGGCACCCGACCACGGGACGGATCAGGGGTGACGCCCGACCGCGGGACGGATCAGGGGTGACGTCCGACCGCGGGACGGATCAAGGACGGCACCCGACCGCAGGACGACGACGCCGCCTGCTCCGGAGTCCCGGTGCCCGGCAGGCGTACGGAGGCCGTGACGCGGCGGGCGCAGAGCTGCGGCCCAGCGGGACTGACTCCCCGCGCGCGTCCGCGCGCCTCTCCGCCGGGCAGTCCCCCGGAACCGGCCCCTCGGGGAGGCACGGTGGATATCGTGCTCGAAGAACGCCAGGGGAAGGACGCGCATGGATCTCAACGACCGGTATCAGGCTCTCCGCCATGGCGCCCTCCTCGTCGCCGAAACGGCCGAGGACGCCTACCCCCTCCCCGCACTCGACCCTTTCCTCCGCCCGTGGGTCCGGCAGCGGTTCGACCGCCTGGGCTCGCTGCTGGCCAGCTGCGACACCAGGAGAGACCTCGCGGAGGACACGCGGCGCCTGGCCGGTACCGCCGCCGAGTACTCGCGGTTGCGCGAGGCACTGTTCTCCGACCTCCATCACACGCGCCCCGAGCCTCCGTGGCGCGTCGTGGAGCACGGACAGTTCGCCCTTCGGGCGCAGTCCCTGGTGCTGCTGCCGCAACCGACGTACGTACTGCGGCACCGTGCCGCCGCACCGGACGTGCCGGACGTGCCGGGCGCCGCGCTCTGGGAGTTCGCCGTGATCCACACCCCGTCCGCTCCGGCCCCCTCGTTCACGGTCACGGTGCCTTACGAGGACTCCCCGCACCGCCTGTCGGCCCAGGTCCCCGAGGAGTTGTGGACGGAGCGCGCCTGGTGCCAGCAACTCGCGTACGGCTTCTCCGCCTTGGGCTTCAAACCGCACCTGACCGGGACCCGCGCCCCGGAGAGCCAGAGCGCGTAGACGACCCGCGGCACCGGCCGGGGGCGGGCCGGGGCACAGCCGAGGACTTCCCGTCGGCCTGATCCGGAGTCAAGAGCGGTCCGGCATGACGAGTAGTCCGGCAAGGCCGTTCGAGTGGTGGTGGCCCTGCGGGGTGCCGGGTGGATGCATACGGTTCGGAGGGCCCGTGAGGCCCTCGGACAGACGGGGCGCGTCCCGACACCTCGTTTGGCCACCGCCACAGCGGATGTTGGTACTCGTCGGCGCTGGACGGATGCCTGATCATGACCAGGCTTGAACGCCTTGAGATAGATCGGTGCTGCCCAGCGTCGTCGAGCGTCAACACTCCAACCTTGACCACTCGTTGGTGTTGGTGGGACGAGCCCACCCCACGGCGACCTCTCAATACGCCCGAGCCGCCGAGCTCCCGCATAGACCGAGGCCGAAGTCGAGCGTCACCCGACGGTGGATGAAAACGATCGGCTCAACCACGTCGGCTACCTCTGGGCCTTCTCTGCCCCCAACGCCTCGCCCGGCGCCGAATTCCACTACCGCCGACGTCGCGACAGGCACGGCGACTGGCACGCATCTGCTCAGCGGAACCTCTTCAATCGTCTGCTCGGACAGCTTTATCACCGCCTCCAGCGGAGCCAGCGCTTCGAGGAGTCGATTGCCTTCCCACCCTTCTCGGAGGGGACGAGCACGGCGGCGGCATAGGCGGGCGCCTCTACTGGGGAGGTCGCACCCAAGGAGCAAAACGCTGGCCGGCTGCCGCGTCCTCGCGCCAGTACCTCAAGACCGTCTCTTGGACGATCTCTAGTGCTCTGACCGGAAACGATCACCGGGGTGGAGCTGACTGGTCTTGTGCCGGTTGGATGTGACGACACGTTCGATCGGTCCGAGGAGGCGCGGTGGCCAAGCCAGTCAGGGTTCGCAGGCTGGCCGAGCAGGAGGGACAGATACTGCTGCGGATCGTGCGGCGGGGCAGCACCAGCACGGTGCGCTTCCGGCGGGCGATGATGGTGCTGGCCTCGGCGGGCGGGAACACCGTGCCGGTGATCGCGAATCTGGTGCAGGCGGACGAGGACACTGTCCGTGATGTGATCCACCGCTTCAACGAGATCGGGCTGGCCTGCCTGGACCCTCGGTGGGCGGGAGGCCGTCCCCGCCTGCTCACGGATGACGACGAGGAGTTTGTCGTCCAGACGGCCACCACCCGCCCCACCAAACTCGGCAAGCCCTTCACCCGCTGGTCGGTCCGCAAGCTCGCCGACCATCTGCGGCGCAACATCGCACGGCCGATACACATCGGCCGCGAGGCCCTGCGCTGCCTGCTCGCACGCCGCGGCGTCTCGTTCCAGCGGACCAAGACGTGGAAGGAGTCCACCGATCCGGACTTCGACGCCAAGCTGGACCGGATCGAGTACGCGCTGACCGAGCGCCCTGACCGCACCTTCGCCTTCGACGAGTTCGGTCCGCTCGGCATCCGCCCCACCGCCGGGTCCTGCTGGGCGAAGGAGGGCAAGCCGGACCGGTTGCCGGCGACCTTCCATCGCACCCACGGGGTCACCTACTTCCACGGCTGCTACTCGGTCGGCGACGACACCCTCTGGGGTGTCAACCGCCGCCACAAAGGCACCGCCCCGTCGCTGGCCGCGCTGCAATCGATCCGGGCCGCCCGACCGGACGGCGCCCCGATCTACGTGATCCTGGACAACCTGTCCGCTCACAAGGGCAACAAGATCCGCCGATGGGCTCGGAAGAACCAGGTCAAGCTGTGCTTCACGCCGACCAACGCGTCCTGGGCGAACCCGATCGAGGCGCACTTCGGGCCACTACGACAGTTCACCCTGGCCAACTCCCACCACCCCAACCACACCGTGCAGACACGGGCGCTGCAGCGATACCTGCGCTGGCGCGACCAGAACGCCCGCCACCCCGACGTCCTGGCCGCCCAACGGCGCGAACGCGCACGTGTGCGCAGTGAGAGGGGAATCCGGTGGGGCGGCCGACCACAGGCGGCAGCGGTCTGACGGGCCCGCCACGGCGGTCTACCCGGCCATCTCCTCGGGAGAACGACGGGTGATCTTCTTGCCCGCTTCGGTCTCCACGAGGGTCACCGCACCGATCCAGTTGCCGTCATCCGGGTACTCCCAGTTGGCCGCATCCGCGAGGACCGCCGGAAGCTGACCGCGAGGCACTAGCTCCCCAGGCTGGAAGCCCTTCTCCCCTGACGGCGACGTCCAAGGGGCGACTCGACGAACCTCGATCCATCCACGATCGATGAGAGTGAGCAAGATCCCTGCCACCTCGTTCACAGGCCGGGACTGATCGGCATCGTCAAGGTCGCCCCAGACACCAGCCAGGATGTCGATCTCATACGAATTGACCATGAACGCTTCCTCGGACTTGGTCAACGCCTGCCACTCACGCTCACTCATTCACCGATCATCGCAGGACACCCCGGTGATCGTTTCCGGTCAGAGCACTAGTCGCTCAGCGGCGATGAGGCACGCGACCGGCTCCTGCCCGCCAGCGTCTGCCTCAAAGGCGACCACGACGGGCACTTCTCCGCGGACCTGACGGGAAACCTTCAGCAACTCGTCAGGCGAGGGGGCACGGAACGTCGGATCGTGGAAGTTCGACGGGCAGCTGACGTAGACAGGATCGTCAAATACCAGCTCCAGACCATGGTGGTAAGCCAGATCATATCCAGCAGCAAGCCGGAGTTGCCCGGCAGTCCAGGCGACCACGTCCCAGTCCCACCAGGACCCTTCAGGAAGCTGGATCCCAGCGTGCCGTCCTTCGACGTCCACCCTCAGCCCCTCACCAGATCGAACGAACCGCCAGGTTACACAGCGGTTCGAGCCCCTCAGCTTGACGGGTTAGGCACCTGTGGTGTCTGTCCGCACGGACCGCACGACGAAGGGGAAGCATGAACGAGCAACGCCCCAGGCCCGCGCCGAAGGACGAGAGGACCCCCCAAAGGCGTCGTCCCGTCATCGAGGTCAGCGGAGGAGGCCCCGGCCACTGGGTCTTCGACGTGCTCGACCGGGACCGCTGGTCAGGCCTCACGGAGGAGGAACGGAAAGCGGAACGCCACCGCGCCGTCAAACGGCGGCAGAACCGCCGCCGCGCCCGACGCCTGCGTGAGAACGGCCCGCGCGACAGCTACACCCCGGCGCAAATTGGTGACCGCGACGGTTGGCGCTGCGCCATCTGCCGCGGTGCGGTGAACCGCGCGTTCCGCCCCCCGCACCCGTGCTCCCCGAGCGTCCACCACCTGGTCGAGATCGCGGCGGGCGGCACGGACACCCTGGACAACGTCGCCCTCACCCACCTCTTCTGCAACAGCGACTCCTCCACCTGGGGCCGAAGAACACCCGCCGAGGCCCGAGCACGGCTGGCGGACCGCGTGCTGTACGGCACACACGGACCGGGCCGACGCGACCGAACGCCCGACGCGGACGCGATCGCCTTGGCCGAGGAGATCACGACCGACCCGGAAGACGTCGGGCACTCCGACCCTGCCCATCCCCCGTACGCCACGTGAGGCACGTCGCGGGGCCCCTCGACGCGGCGGCACCCTCACACGCGACGTCACGGTAAAACTCGGGCAGGTCGGCCAGCACGGCGAGCGGACCATCCCCGCGCCTGCGGGGTCGACGACTCGGCGTCCGCATCGACCAGCCCGGAAGTCGGACCATCCCCGCGCCTGCGGGGTCGACACTTCGTGACCTGCGGAGTTGGCTGACGATGTAGCCGTTTTCATTTAGTTGGATTTCTTCGTGGCCTCGACATTATTCCTCCTGACTCGCGGGGGGCTACGGCGGCTCCCTCTTTCCCGACCAAGCGCCCAGTCCCTCACCGCGCGCTCCGGCGGCCACCGCATCGGGTGGGGAACCAGCGGGTGACGACCCCCGCGCACTCCCCTCGACGCCATTCAGCCGACCGACTCCAACCCTGGTCGTTGACGGTGCCCCGAGGCGTCCGGCTGCCGCGTGCTCGACGCCTCGGATGTGTCGTCCACTGCCCCGTACCGGGTGCGCGGCGGCCGCAGGGGCAGTGCGGGGCCATGGCCCCGCCTCTCGGCCGAGCCATGGCCAGCAAGCGGTCCTGATGGCGGCAAAAAGGCCACGCACCGATCCCCCACAACGCACGTGTCCCCAGGCCAGAACGATTCTGACTGGGACACTGCTGTGCGCAACGCCCGCCAGGACCCGCACCTCGCCGGCACATCACGCCGGGCCGCATCGTCCCCGAACCGGGCTGCCAGGGCCCCAGGGCCTAAGGCCAAAAGAACCCGTCAAGGCATCCGGAGGGCTATGAGGTCTTCCTGATCTCGTAGCCGTACGGCTTGTCGACGTTCGTACTGAAGAAGAGCACCTGCGGCGGACCCTCCTCGGCGACCATGAGAACGGCGATCTCCTCGTCGGTCGGGAACGAGCCGCCGGCGTCGAACATCAGCTGCAGGCTGTCCTCGTGGACGTCCGGCGGCCACCAGGTGCCCGAACCCGAGACCCTGGTCGCACCGTTCCGCGGCTCGCTCCAAGTGAAGGCGACGGATTTGGCGGGGATCCCCTTCATGCTGAACCGACCGTCGGCCTGGAACTCGACCCGGCCGCCACCGCCCCCGGTCCAGACACCCGGCAGCCCGGCCGTGTCCACCGCCGCCGTGCCGGCCGTGGAACACCCGCCCGCAACGACGACCAACCCCAATGCCAGGGACACAGCGGCGCATCGCCCTCTCCCCACCGACATGCTCCCGACCCGCCAATCTGTAGATGGCCTCTGCGGTAACCGGAGCAATAGCCGCCGGTGCGCCGGTGCGCCGGCGCCCGTTGAGGGCCCTCTGCCACTTCCCCCGCATCGGCACGAACGATTCGTCGTCGATGGACGTCCACGCCTGGTACCGCATCGCAAGTATCTCCTCGGGCCCACCGAGGAAAAGGAGAGCGGCCGCGTCTCTCCTTCCTCACCTCGAACCCCGAGGCCCGCGAACGTACAACCTGACCGGGGGCCTGGCTCCCAGCAAGGCAGCAAGACTCCGCCTTGCTCCGCAGCTACGTGCATGGCTGGCTCCGGAGCTGGTCCCCTCGGCCGTCAGGTGCCGCGGAGAGCTTGCGGGCAGGTTCAGCGGGGAGAACGAGGGACATCACTCAGGGTCGGCCGCCTTCATCCCTCGTGCAGCGGCCGGGGGCAGGCGGTGTCGCAGCGGCGTGCCGGTTCGTCCACCCCGAGGTGGGGCCGCACCCGGCACGGAGCCTGCCGGGCGCGCCGAGGCGGCGGCGGGGGTCCGCGGTGAAGGGGGCGCCGCCGCCAGCGGTGTCGACGGCGCCGACGGGCGGGGCGGGACGGTGACGCGTGTGTCATCCAGCGATGCGAGGGCTCAGCGCCCGCCCAGGGTGATCACGGCGAGTCGGGTGCCGGCGCCGTCCACGTGTCGCACGCCACCTCGCTGCCGGTGCCGGTGCCGGTGCCGGTGCCGGGAGGTGCGTACGGCACGGCCCTCCCCGCCGAGGCGGAGGACGTCGACGGCGGGGCGCCAGAAGGGCGGTCGGTCACTGTGGCGCAGGACGGCACGAGCAGGGGACGGGCTCCGGGGTCGTCGGACACAGTGGTGTGCTCGCGCACCCGCGCGAGGGAGTCCTCGGTCCAGCAGCCCCCGGGTTGACGTACAGGGTGAGGAACCCGGTGTGCGGGCAGGTTGGGCAGCCCACACCGGGACAGTGACGGCGGGGCGGCCGTCTGAGGTCATGCGTCAACGCTGGGCTCGCGAAACGCACATAGGGCCGCTGCGGTTTCGGTCCCGTTGGTGTGCAGCAGATGACGCAACCGAGACGTGTCGACGTAGGCGGCGTCCAAGGGGTGCGTGAGGAGGCGCGACAGCGCGCTGCTGTACTTGGCCGTCGAGCCCTTGCCCGGCATGAAGACCGACAGCTCGTCCCGAGGTCCGAACGTTTCCACCTCGACGTCGACAGGCAGAGACGCCAGCACCTTCTCGTCCGCCGCGACAGGGACCTGGACCAGCCAAGCCGGTCCCTCGCCGACGAGGGACCGGCTCTGCTGCCCAGGGGGTCGGGCGGCCAGGGTCCCCCAGGGCGTCCCGACGACCACGGCTCCGCACAACTCCACGGTCCCCACCACTTCCTGCACGGCATCCGTGAGCGCGGCGTGGGCCGCATTCCAGTCGTGACGCCTGCGCCCGGCGGGCAGGCAGGTCACCGGTTTCGACGCCACGGTCATCGCGTCCACGTGACGCATGACAGCCTCCGGAGGCGATGCGAGCAATGCCTGTGCGTCTCTGACTGCCTCGTCCTGGTCCCGGCCCTGCCGTCCCGCCTCCGTCAGGTGCTGCCCCAGGAGGGCCGGCGCCTCGTCGGGTTGCTCGACGGCGCGGCGGACGAGGGCCGCGCTCATACCCGCGTCCCGCAGGACAGTGATCAGCATGGCCCGTTCGACCTGCTCGAACCTGTAGGAGAGGCAGCCGGTCCGCTCGTCGACATCGGCCGGAACGAGCAGCCCTTCGGCGTGGTAGTACCGAAGTGTCTGCGGCGGCAGGTCACACATCTCGCTGAAATCACTGATCGACAACATGCTGCCATCCTCGGACGTGCTGCGGCTGCGAGGTCCAGTACCGTGCCCGTGCCACGTGGAACGCGGCAGGGGCCCCGCAGCCCGCGCCACGTCGAGGTCCCCCATCGGGTGGTGCACATGTCGGGCCCATCCTCCTGCTCCCCCCTCAGCTACCTGCTGTTCTGTGCGGTGACCGCTGCGACACCCCGCACGCGGCCTGTGCCGTCACGGCGGGACGCCCGCCCAACCGTGTCGGCGGGCGTCCCGTGTCGGAAGGCCGGGCGAACGGCACCGCCGCCCGGTCGTGCTTCCGCCGTGCGGCGCGCGGACCGAAGTCGTCGGCTCGACGGCGTGTTTCGCGCGCCTCACGGGCCTGCCGTGCGGCAGTGGGGGCACGGCTCCGCCTCGCGCCCGGAGCCTGGCCTCCCGCGTGCCGCCTCACGGCAGGAGGGGCCGTCGGCCGCCGGTCACTTGGCGAGGAACGCGAGGAGGGCGTCGGTGACTTCCTGGGCGTGGGTCCACAACAGGCCGTGGGGGGCGCCGTCGATGACGACGTAGTCGGCCTGCGGGAGTGCCTGGTGGAAACGGTGCCCGGTGGCCTCGATGGGCAGGATGCGGTCGGCGGTGCCGTGCAGGATGAGCGTCGGCACGTCGATCTTGGGCAGGTCGGCACGGAAGTCGGTGGACCAGGTCGCCACGCAGGCCAGGGAGGCGTACGAGGAGGCCCCGGCGGCGACGTTCCAACTGTTGCGGACGGCTTCCTCGCTGATGCGGGTGCCGAGGTTCTCGTCGAGGTTGTAGAAGTCCTCGTAGAACTCGGTGAAGTAGGCGTAGCGGTCGGCGGTGACGGCGCCTTCGATGTCTTCGAAGACGGTGCCGTCGACGCCGCCGGGGTTGTCGTCGGTCTTGAGGAGGAAGGGTTCGAGGGAGGCGAGGAAGGCGGCCTTGGCGATCCGGTCGGAGCCATAGGCGCCCAGGTAACGGCCGACCTCGCCGGTGCCCATGGAGAAGCCCACCAGAACGGCGTCGTTGAGGTCGAGGGTCTCCAGGACTACGTTCAGGTCGGCGGCGAAGGTGTCGTAGTCGTAGCCGGTGGTGGGCTGGCTGGAGCGGCCGAAACCGCGCCGGTCGTACGTGATCACTCGGTAGCCGGCCGACAGGAGTGCGGCGGACTGCTTCTCCCAGGAATGGCCGTCGAGCGGGTAGCCGTGGATCAGCACGACCGGCTGCCCGGTGCCGTGGTCCTCGTAGTACAGCTCGACGCTGGTGGAGTTCTCCTGGTCGACGGTGATGAACGCCATGGTGATTTCTGCCTTCCGGTGTGAATGCGCCTGATGGTGCGGTGCACGATCGGGCACGGCTGTGCGGGTGCGGTGAGGTGCGTCGGGCGACAGGGCGGGGCCGCCGGTCATCGGACCGTGCGGGCCGCCTGCTCGACGATGCGGGTGACGGCTTCGGGGCGGGATACGGATACCGCGTGCGACGCGTCGACGGTCGTCGTGCGGGCCTTGGCGCGGGCCGACATGAAGCGCTGGGCGGCCACGGGGATGTTGCGGTCCTCCGTGGTGATCAGCGACCAGGAGGGGATCGTCTTCCACGCGGCCTCGGTGGACTTCTCCTCCAGAGCGCTCGCGGCGATCGGACGCTGGCCGGCAGCCATGAGCCTGGACTTGTCCGCCGGTACGTCCGCGGCGAACTGGTCGCGGAACTTCTCGGGCTTGATGTACACGTCCGCGCCTCGGCCGCCGTCGGGCAGGGAGTAGTCGACGGACTCGACGGCCTCGCCGAGGGTGCTGCCGGGGAACTTGTCCGTCAGTCCGATCGAGCTCTCGCCGGCGTCCGGCAGGAACGCCGCGATGTAGACCAGAGCCTTCACCTTGCCCTCGAGGCCCGCGGCGGCCTGGCTGATGACGGTGCCGCCGTAGGAGTGGCCGACCAGGACCACGGGCCCGTCGACGTGGTCGAGGACGCTGCGCAGGTAGGCGGCGTCGGTCGCCGGACCGCGCAGGGGGTTGGCGGCGGACACCACGGGATAGCCGGCGCGCTGAAGCCGGGCGACGACACCGTCCCAGCTCGCGGCGTCGGCGAACGCTCCGTGTTCCAGCACGATCGTCGGACGTGCCGCGTGGTGGGGCGTCGCGCCGGCTGTACCGGACGGGGCGACTGCGGCGACGGACAGTCCTACGGCCGTGGTGACACCGAGCAGCACGGATCTGCGGTCAGGACGGGCCAGGCGATTGATGCGCATACGCGAAATCCTCTTGATTGGTTGATGGTGCGGGTGATTCCGGCCGGTGCGTCCGGGACAGGGTCCCGAGTCACCTCGCCGGTGGCCGATTTCGCCGTGTGCGTACGTTCGCCCACGCTATGTGATCAGCGCGGATCGGCCTGCTGTCGGCCGGCCTCGGCAGCGGCACGGGGAGTACGGCCGCGGGCCTGCGGCTCGATCGGTCCTGAGGCACTGCTCTCGCCCGGTCACCGGGGGTGGAGCGCCCTTCGTCTCGTACGACGGCCGGACGGCCGGAGCGGTTCACCCCAAACGTGGCCGCTCGTTCGCGGACAGCGGGTGAGCTGTGCGGGGCATCGCGGACACCGGCTTCCCGACATGATCGGGCCGGTCGCCACGCGTCCGGACCGCGCGCCGGGCCCCGAGGCCGGCGACGTCCCCCGCGCTCCGGGCATCCTGATCAGCCGTGAACGCGGCGTCCCGCCTCCGGCGGCCTCCGGGTCGGCCGATGCGGAGATCGGCGGCCGTCTCGGAAGCACCGTCGGCACCGTGAAGCCGCTGCCGACGGCAGCCTGACCCACCGGTCGGCAGCTCCGCCCACGGAGTCTCCTGCCGAGCGAGGGACCGGGTGCACCTCAGTCGGTGGATTGCAGGACTTCGTAGACGTGCTTGATGTAGTCGTGGGTGCGTTCGGAGCCGAGGATCCCGTCGCCGATCCGGTTCATCGTGTACGAGAACGTGACGCCCCGGTCGAGGTCCATCATGACGATCGAACCGCCCCGGCCGACCCAGAAGCAGATTCTGCCGGTGGGCATGTGCGGCATCGTCCTCGGGTCGGCGAGCGCGTAACCGATGCCCCAGCGGACGGGGACGCCCAGGAACAGGTCGACTCCGTCGGCCTGGACGTCGAACACCTTGTCCACCGTGTCCGCGGAGAGAAGCCGGACGCCGTTCACCTGGCCACGTCGCGAGATGGCGGAGAGGGCGCGGGCCATGCCTCGTGCGTTGCCGTGGCCGTTGACGGCCCCGAGTTCCGCGGAGCGCCACTGCCGGGTGTCAACGTGCTCGTCACGGGCGGGGCTACCGAGCAACGTCCTGGTGAAGATCCCTTCGGGATCGAGGCCGGCGGGTATCCCGGAAAGCTGCGAGGGGGCCACCAGATCGGCGATGCGCGGCCAGTCGGCCTGACGCGCACCGATCTGGACGTCGGCGTGCGTCGGCTTGGCGATCTCGGTGTCGACGAACTCCGTCAGCGTACGGCCGCTGACCCGCCGGACAAGCTCTCCCACCAGTTGCCCTTGGGTCTGCACGTGGTAGCCCGCGGCGGAGCCCGGCTCCCACCACGGGGCCTGCGCTGCCAGCCGGGCGCTCGCGGTGGGCCGGTCGTACAGGTCTTCCATGGAGAAGGGCTGCTCCCACCCGGAAAGTCCCGAGGTGTGGGACAGGATGTGCCGCACCTCGATGCGCTCCTTCCCCCGGGCGGCGAACTCGGGCCAGTAGTGCGCCACGGGGCGGTGCAGATCCAGTGCGCCCCGGTCGACGAGGAGGAGGGCCGCGAGATTGGTGAGGGTCTTCGTGGTCGACCACATGCTCACCAAGGTGTCCCGGTGCCACGGCACGGTCCGCGCTTGGTCCGCGTGGCCACCCCACAGATCGACTTCCATGACCCCGTCCACGTCGACGGCGATCGACGCTCCCAACTCCTCGCCGGCTTCGAGATGCGCTGCCAGCGCCGCTCGCACCGGTGCGAACCGGGCAGTGCTCGTTCCCTCGACGACCATGTTCTTCTCCACTCCGGACGACAACCGTTCGCTCACTCAACGGGCCGAACGTCGCAGCGGTTCACGTATCGCGGCAGGTCACGACATCTGTGCACATGCCGCTCCCGCGAGGTCCGGGTACGGAACGCGGGGCGCACGCCTTCTCACTCCTCCGTGCCGCCCCAGGGGCGCACGCGTGCCGGCGTACCGGTCGCGAACCGTCGGACCCGGCCACCGCGGAGCCCGGTCTGCGGGGTGGGAGCACACCGCGCAGCCGACGAGGTCCGCCGCCGGATGAGGCCCTGCTAATGTCCTGTCCGATATGCGGAAAACGGACGACGGAGTCCTCGTCACTCCTGGCCCGGAGCCGCCGCGCCGTGGTTCCTGCGGGCGCCCGGTGGGTCGAGGCCCCTTTCGATCACCGCGCGACCACGTCGTCCAGGTGCCGGGCCCTGGTCAGGCGTGACCAGGAGTGACACCGTGAAGCGAGATTCGGCTGGGTACGGTGAGAGCTGTGGGGCAAGGCCTTGACTTCGGGCTGCTGGGCCCGCTGGAGGTGCGGCGGGCGGGGGCTGTACTGGATCCGGGTCGTCGCAGGCAGCGACTGCTGCTGATTCGCCTGCTGCTCGCCGACGGCCGGGCGGTCTCGCCGCAGACGCTGTGCGAGGAACTGTGGCCGCGGCAGCCGGGGCGGGCACCGGGCGCGGCGCTGGGTTCCCTGCACGCCCATATCAGCAAGATACGCGCGGTCCTGGAACCCCAGCGTCTTCGCCGGCATGGAGCCTTCGAGACGCTGGTCACCGAACCCCTGGGCTATGCCCTGCGGGTGGCGCCCGAGAACCGTGACACCGTGCGCTTCGAGCGCTGCGTCGCCCAAGCACACCGGTTCATGGACCAAGGCAGGCCCGATCGGGCCGTGGACGAGGCCGATGAGGCCCTGGCCATGTGGCGTGGCGCGGCGTTCGCCGACGCCGCGCACCACCTGTTCGCGGCCCAGGAGACAGCACGCCTGGAAGAGCTCCGGCAGACCACCCGCGAAGTCCGAGCCACCGGCCTCCTGCTGCGGGGCCGGATCACCGAGGCCCTCCACGCGGCGCAGGAGATGACCGCCCAGCACCCCCTGCGGGAGACCGGCTGGGCCCTGCTGCTGCGAGCCCTGTACCTGGCCGGACGGCACCCCGAAGCCCTGCAGCGCTATGCCGACGTGCGCCGGCGCCTGGCCGACGAGCTCGGTCTCGAACCGGGTCCGGCACTGCGCGCCCTGCACCAGGGCATCCTCCACCATGACCTGCCGTCCCTGCTCCCGGACGACCGGACGGACGACACGGCGCCCCAGGGCGGCCGCCACCTGAGCGGGACCATCGCGACCGGGGCGCCGGACGGAGGCGAGGCGACCCCACCGACCCCACCGACCGCGTCGGCCGCAGACCGGTCCGACGACGCGGAAGCCGAGTACGGCGCACGTGGTGCGGCGGTCGCGGACAGCGGGGGAACGGCGTCCCCCCTACTGCCCTCGGCTCGTCCGGCTCAGCTACCGCGTAGCCTGCCGGTCTTCGCGGGACGGGCGGCCGAAGGTGCGTGGCTGTCCGCCGTCAGCGGTGCACCGGGCCGCTCCGGGCCCGCCACCTCCCCCGCCGTGGTCATCAGCGGTACACCCGGTGTCGGCAAGACGACGTTCGCCGTGCACCACGCCCACCGCGTCGCCCCCTCGTTCCCCGACGGGCAGCTCTTCGTCAACCTGCGCGGATTCCACCCGCACGCACCCGCCGTCGAACCCGGCACCGCCCTGCACGGCTTCCTCACCGCCCTGGGCGTTCCCGCCCAGCGCATCCCCGAGGACACCGCCGACCGCAGCACACTCTTCCGCAGCCTCCTCGCCGACCGGCAGATCCTCCTCGTCCTGGACAACGCCCGCGACGAGCAACAGGTGCGCCCTCTGCTGCCCGCAGGAGTGGGCTGCCTCACCCTGATCACCAGTCGCAACCAGCTTCCGGGCCTGATCACCCTCGACGGGGCCAAGCCCCTCCGGCTCGCGCTGCCCTCCCCTACCGAGGCGCACGAGGCCCTCGAACGACGTCTGGGAGCCGAACGGCTCGCCGCCGAGCCCACCGCCGCAGCCGACATCATCCGTCTGTGCGGGCGGCTTCCCCTGGCCATGGCCGTGGTCGCGGCCCGCGCGGAACTCGACCCCTCGCTCCCCCTGCACGCCGTGGTCGACGACCTCCGACACACCCACGGCGGACTCGAAGCGTTCACCGGCTCCGACACCACCGCCGACGTACGCACCGTCTTCTCCTGGTCCTACCAGTCACTGGACGAGCACGCCGCCCGGCTCTTCCGCCTGCTGGCGCTGCATCCCGGCCCCCACATCACCGCCCCCGCCGCGGCCAGCCTCGCCGGCCTCCCCCTGTCCCGGACCCGCCGTGCCCTCGCCGAGCTGCTCAGCTCCTGCCTCGTGGAACAACCGCTGCCCGGTCGCTACAGCCTGCACGACCTCCTGCGCGGCTACGCCACCGAGCTCGCTCACACCCACGACACCGGCCAGGAGCGCCATCAGGCCACCCTCCGGGTCCTGGACCACTACATGTTCACCGCCTGCGAGGCCAACCGGTTCCTCAAGCAGGACATATCGCACGAGCTCGAACTCGGTGCACCCCGCTCGGGTGTCAGGCCGGAAGAACTCGCCACCGTCACGCAGGCGACCCGGTGGCTCACCGCCGAGCAGGCCGTCCTGACCGGCCTGCTCCACACCGCCGTCGGTCAGAAGCTCGACGAGCACACCACCGGGCTCGCCTGGTCGCTCAAGGAGTACCTCAACCGTCAGGAGTTCTGGCCCGAGGCCATCAGCGCGCTGACCCCCGCCCTCGAAGTGGCCCGACGTCGCGACGACCGCCTCGAAGAGGGCCGCTGCCTGCGGCACCTGGGCGGCATCCACGGCTACCTCGGCCATCAGGAGCAAGCCCTGCACCATCTGCACGAGGCGACAGCGATCTTCGAAGAGCTCGACGACATCGGTGAACAGGCACGAGCCCACTACGTCACGGCCTGTGCGCTGTTCCTGTTCGGGCGGACGGCGGAAGCCGTGGCAGCCTCCGAGCGGGGACTGGAACTCTCCCGCGAGACAGGCGAAGAGTTGTGGCTGGCGGAGTGCCTCCTCGAACTCGCCTGGTTCCACTCCAACCTGGGGAACCTCGACAAGAGCCTTCTGTACAGCGAGGAGGGCATCGCCTTGTTCCACCATCTCGACGCCCCCTGGCAGCTCGCCCAGGGGTGGGACATCCTGGGCCACAACCTTCGCCTGCTCGGCCGTCACGAGGACTCGGTGACGACGTACCAGCGGGCCTCGAAAGCGTTCAGGGAACTCGGAGACCACAGGAACGCCATCGGCACGCTGATGCGGCTCGGCGACACCCGGCTTTCCATGGGCGACCGGGAAGGCGCACGTGCGGACTGGGCCGAGGCCCTCGAGGACGCCGAGGCGCGGGAGATGGCACACAGCGCTCAGCAGGTCCGTGACCGGCTCACCGCCCTCGACATGGACGAGGACCCCGCACCCACCGTGCCCGAGAGAGCGGTCGGGAAGCACAAGCTCCCCGTTCCGAGGAGTAAGGGTCCTGCGCTCTGAGACCTGGCGTCGATCACGGACACTCCTCATGCGTCTCGTCACGGGCACACTCGCCGGGACGGCGGGTTCGGGCCTCTTCCGGAAGGGGCTGCTGAGCGTCCGGCGCGGAGCCCCGCGCCATGATCACCGGACGTGTGCCCCTCTGCTGTGAACGGCCGGGACAAGGAACCGGTTCACCTGCCCGTGGGCGGACGCGGGAGGCCGCACGGCGCCGTCCGGCGATCGGCGGCCGAGTGGCGGAGTGGCGGAGTGGCGGAGTGGCCGAACCGTGCCTCCGCCATCTCGGCGAGGTGTGCGCTCGCGTTCGGGGCACAGGCCGGTCCTGGACCATGGAGCCTTCCCGCACCGGGCGCCGAACGGAGTGCGGACATCCGGGGCCGGAATGCCGCCGGCGTCGTCCTGTCGCCAGGTGACGACGTCCACCGGACCGATCCCCACCAGGCGCCCACGCGGTCTCCCGAGCACCGCCGGGAGCGCGTGCGCCAGGGCCTCGACGGCGCCGGGACCACAGGCCCCATCGACGACCGTGCCGACCGGGGACGCGCCGTGGTCACACCCCCACGATTCCCTGCCTCTCCAACGCTTTGCGCAACGCCCGCACGGCGTAGAAGGCCCGGCTCTTGACGGTGCCGGCCGGTATGCCGAGGTGCTCGGCCGCTTGGGCGACGCTGCATTCCAGGTAGTACATGAGGCGGATGACGGATCGCTGCTGCTCGTTCAGCTCGGCCAGGGCCTGCGACACCGCATGGGACTCGATCGCGGATGCCGTGCTGTCGCTTGAGGCGTCCAGCTCCTCGACGACGGCCATGTGCTCCAACGGCCTCACCTGGCGCGCCCGATGGTGGTCGATGACGAGGTTCCTCGCGACGGTGAACAACCACGGTCGAAGGCTCTCGTGGCGGGTGCCCAGGAACCGGGCGTGTTTCCAGGCGCGGGCCGCGGTCTCCTGGAAGACGTCCTCCGCCTTGTGCCAGTCACCGTCCAGCAGGCGTGCCGCGTACCGGACGAGCAGGGGACCGTACTGGTCGTAGATGTCTTTGACGAAGGCCTCGCAGTCGACATCGGATACGAGGTTCCGGTCATGCGACCAAGTGGGAGCGGAGGCAGTGGTCCGCGTTTCCATGATCCCGTTCATGCGTGGCGCTCGATCCTGTCCGAGTGTTCCGTGGCGTGCTCGGCCGCATACGCGACCGAACGGCTCACACACTCGCCGGAAGCCCTTGGCGAGACCTTGTCGCTTTCTTGCCGTTCCGTAGGGCCGGGTGCTGCTCAGGCCCTGGGAAAGAGTGAGATGACCACGCGGGGCGCGCCTTGCGCTGTGTCGGCACTGCGGGAATCCCGTGGCCGCGGGCAGCGGCGGGGAGCCGCGTCGTTCGGCAGGACGGTCCCGCCGAGCAGGGTGTGGGACCCGCCCGGACGCAGCCGCTCCCACGCCGCAGGAGCACGACGCCCAGCGTTCGCCGCGGCCGGTCCCGCCTGCCCGCATCGGGCGCGCGAACGGCTGGGGGGATGGCGACCGCGCCCGAAGCAAGGCGCTCACGTGGTGAACGGGAGCACCCTTTTCCCCGTTGCGCTGATGGGACGTGCACGCGTCCCGCCATGCCGCCGCGCGCTGCGGCCCTCGGCGGCACCACACCACCACGGAAGGAACAACCAACCAGTGAAGCGCTTCATCACACGCCTCGCGGTAGTCGCGGCGGCCGGGGCCATGGCCGTCGTGCTGCCTGCCTCGTCGGCGTCCGCCATCAACCGCACCGACTGCAACGGACTGGGTCTCCTGTCCCTTCACAACGCAGGCGGCTCCCTCTGCTTCGCCAACGCGGGCGTGCAGAACGTGGCGATCTACGGCGTGGACCGGATCTGGACCGGAGACAACAAGGTGACCTTGGAGTACGTGCCGAGGCTGGGTGCGTCGGCGACCAGCGCGACCCTGGACAAGTGGCATTTCGGCAACGTCCCCGGCGAGCCCATCCACAAGATCACGAAGATCAGGATCTGGTAGCGCCCGCCGGTGCGAACGAGGTGACAGCGGATCCTCGTCGGCGATGACGTCGCCGCACTGGGTCCGTGGACTCCTTTCGGCGTCGCCTCTCCAGTACGGGTGCCCTGGCGGCGATGTCCGCCGTGCGGCTCGGGCCGCGGTGGCGCCGGTGGAGAATCCGCCGGGCTTTCCGGCGGGCGACGCCTCGTTCGGCAGGAGTCCGGGCCTGGGCGAGTGCCCGGTTCGCCGCCCGTTCGGCCGGTGGCAGTGCGCCGTCGAGCGGGCGGCGGCCCAGGAGCCGGCGCCGGGGCGGGCGCGGTCGGCGACGATCGGGACGGCTCGGCGCTCTCATCCTCCTTGCCCCAGGGCCCGCGTGCGCCACACCCCCCTGAGACGACCGCCACACGCCAAACGCCCCCACAACGCACGTATCCCCAGGCCAGAACGATTCTGCCTGGGGACACTCGGTGGGGCGGGTGGGACTCGAACCCACGGCCGACGGATTATGAGTCGCCAGGTTGAGGACTGGCTCACTCTGGCAGACTCCGAAAACCCTGCTCAGCAGGGGCGTTACTGGCCCTTGACGCTGGCAGACTCCGGTAATTCTGGGAGCCTGCGGGACCTCCGCTCACGCACCGCTCACGCAATCCCTATAGCTGCATACGGGTTGACCTGCGCAGATTCCATTGTCTCGCACCCCGTCGTGCACGGCAACGGTGGACACGAAGCGTCCGTCCGTCAGATCTTCAGGGGATCCCCTGAAGATCCAGAACACGAAGCAGCCCCTGCCGTGCGAGAGGCAGGGGCTGCTCGGTCCATCCAGTGAGGGGGAACGCGTCACACCGGCGGCTGGCCGGGTGGCGAGCCCTCCGCCGGGCGAGCCAGCAGCGCTCGGCAGGCAGCGCGCCAGACGCGTCCGAGGTGCTCAGCGACCCGGCAGGGCGCTCCGGTGCGGCAGGCGGCGCATATGACCGTGTGCCCTATCCAGGCCCGGTACGTGACGTCCTCGCGGGTGGACCCCGCCACGGGGTTGATCGTCATGAGCCGGCCCGCCGGGCGCAGGCTACGGCGTCCGCGCACTGCCGGGGGAACACGCTGTACGCGGCACCGCTGGCTGGTCGCACCCGTTTCTCACCCAGGTCGGTGCCCAGGTCGATGCCGAGCGGCTCCCGGCACCAGACGCAGCTCCAACCGCGCTGCTGCTGCTCGGTCAGGGTGGTGACGTCAGGCAACTGGCGTGTAGCCATGCCCGCCTCCTCGATCGTCGGTGGTTCGGACGACCGTAGGGGCGGGCCCGCGGAACGAGGGGCAGGAATCCTGCCCCTCGCATGGCCGTTCGGCTACGCGGCCAGAAGTCCCAGTTCCTCCGCCAGCGCGGCCGCGCGCTGCCGCCGCGCCGGCACCCGCGACTCGGTCTCCTCCAGCACGATCCGGCGGGCGTACCCGTTGTAGCGGATCGTGTCCGGTGCCGCCCGGTGCGCCCGCTCCAGCGTCGCGAGGGCGGTCTCCGGCTGCCCGTCGAGCTGGTACGCACGGGCCTCCTCGATGCGGTGCCGGGCCAGGCGCGGGCGGGACGGGATCGCGTGCACATCCGCGGCGACCGCCTGGCGCACGGACTCGCCGCCGGCGCGCAGCTCGACCGCGATGGTGACGGCGTGCGCGCCCATGATGGCCCGGCCGAAGCTGGTCACCGGGTGGAAGTAGCTTCCTGGTAGTCGGCGAGACGTCCTCCGGGCCTTGGCCCACCACCTCCAGGCGGTGCCCGCCGCGCCCCAGCGCGCCGCCGTGTACCCGGCCTCGACCTGCAGGGCGCCGATGATGGCCACAGTGCGGTCGTCGGGGTCCGGGACCCGACCCAGGTAGGCCAGGGCCTCGCGGACCACGGCGTCCGCCGCATCGAAGTGGGCGCGCCCGGAGTCGCGGTGCGCCTGCGCGGACAGCCAGGCGGCCACGCCGATCGCGTGCGGGTCCTCCGCCTCCTGTGCCGCGACCATCCCCCGCTCGGCCACCCGCCACAGCAGCGCACTGTCCGGCTGGTACGCCAGGAAGAACTGGCTGAGGGCGTACACCTCGGCGAGGCGCGCCTGCGCCGCCCGCCGGTCCGCGCTCGATTCCGCCTGCCTGACCGTCATCTGCGCATCCCGGATCAGGCCCGGCAGCAGCTCCCCGAGGACCTCGCGGTGGGTCGCCGCCTGGTGCCGCGCCGACCACGCCGCCGCCAGCCGGGCCGCCAGGTGCGCGGCGGACGGTGCTGGCCGGTCACCGCCCAGCACCAGGGTGTTGACCGCGTCCCGTACCGCGGGGAGCCGGGCGTGCCCCGGCCCGATGAAGAGGTCAACGGCCGGGGCCTGGTCCCCGGTGAGGTCCGACAGGTCTCGCACCCGTAGTAGCTCGGCGATCCGGAGCACGACCGGCAGCCGTGGTACGCCGATCTCGCCCCGCTCGATTTGCTTCACCCACGAGGGCGACATGCCGAGCAGCCCGGCTGCGACTGGTCGGCTCATCCCTCGGCGGGTCCGGAGGATCTGCATCCTCTGCCCGAATTGCAAAGGGTCGGTGTACGGGTCCGGGGTAGCATCGGATGGCATGGCCTTGCCCCTCTCTGTCCAGCTCGTCACTGCCAGGGTATGGGGCAAGGCCCTTCTCGTGGGGGAGAGTTCACCGCTCCGCACGAGCAGCCGGACATGACGAAGGGCCCCCACCGCCCGGAGGGGTGATCACTTTCGCGGAGCCGCGAAGGTGAAAATGCTTGTCACTTTACGGGCATCCGCAAAGTGATGACCCCGCAGGTCAGGGCATGACGAAGGGCCCCACCGTCGCGAGGGCGGTGGGGCCGTGGTCAGGGGTACTGGCGGCGCGCCGGATCGAGCCCCCCGGCGAGCGGGCCCGGCGTACCAGCCGGGTCCTCCGGCGGGGGCGGCGCGCCGTCGCGCCGGCAGACCAGCGCGTCCGGGTCGCCCGGCGGCGGCTGAAGGGCGTACCCGTCGGGGCAGGCCTGGCCGGGGGGACCGGGCTCACCGGGAGGTCCAGCCGGGCCGGGGGGCCCAGCCGGGCCCGGCTCCCCGCGGTCGCCCGTCGCGCCCCGCTCGCCAACAGCACCGGGGGCTCCGTCCTCGCCGTCCGCGCCGTCGCGGCCAGGCGGCCCGGTGACTGCAGGGCCGGGCGCACCATCCCGGCCGTCCTCCCCAGCCGTACCGGTCCTCCCGTCCACGCCGTCCTCTCCCTCCGGACCGCGCATCCCCGGCGGCCCGTCCTCTCCCTTCGCCCCGCGCGCCCCCGGCGGGCCGGGGATCGGCACCGGGACCTCGACTCGATCGGGTAGATCTTCGATCGCCTCCGCCGGGTCCGGTGCCGCCGGCGTCCCGCCCCTGGCCGTGATCTGCGCGCGCAGCGTGCGGACGTCGCCGGCGAGCGTCGACACGGCGTCGCCGCGCCGGTCCGCCTCCGCCGCGACCCGCTGCGTCCGCTGCGCCTCGGCGTCGATCCGCAGCCAGACCAGCACGACCGCGCCCGACAGCACGGCGAGGACCGCGGCGACGGCGAGCGACCGCCAGCGGCGAGCAAGGAGCCCCTCGGTGCGGGGTCGATGGCGGGTCACAGGGTGTTCCTCCGTAGGTCGGCGAGCTGGCGGTCGCGGTCGGCGATCTCGGTCTCCAGCCGGGCAATCTGCGCCTGGAGTGCGGCCCGGTCCGCGCGCTCCGAGGCCAGCTCGGCGTATGCGGCGGCCAGCTTCGCCCGGAGGTCCGCGCGCTCCTCCTGCAACTCGTTGACCAGGCCGCCGTACCCGGTCATGACCGCGCCCTGGTGGGTGGCCCGCGCGTTGGTGCGCTGCCCGATCAGCGCGGCCGTAGCCGCTGCGAGCCCGACGACGATGGTCCCGACGGCGCCGAGCGTCGCAGCGTCCACGTGCGTGCCTCCTGGTGCGAGGTGGTCAGATCCCCCGGCCGGGCGTGACCCGGTCGGCCCCCGCCGGGCGGTTGGGCACGGCGTAGGTGACGCCGAGCGCGCCGAGGACGGCGAGGACGATCGTGACGCCCTCCCCGGTGGTGAGCGACCCGTCCTGCACCGCGGTGACGGCGACGGACGCCCCGGCGGCGAGACCGGCGACGAGGGCCTTGGCCATGCTGCTGATCTTCATGGTCAGTCCTCCGGGGTGGTGTCGAGGGCGGCGCGGACGAAGCAGTCCTTCGCCTCCAGGAGCCTGCGGAGGCCTGCGGACAGCTCGGGCCCGTCCGGCAGGGCGTCGGCCAGCTCGCGGGCGAGGCGCGCGCACGGCTCGCTGACGGCCTGGAGGTGCGCGGGCAGGTGCGCGTACTCGAAGTAGCGGAGCAGGTGCTCCGTCGCGGGGTGACGCTGGGTCATCGTGTTCCCTCCGTCGTGCAGGTGTGGGTTGGGTTGGGGTCAGACGTTGGGGACGCGGAGCCGGTCCCAGGAGGCCCGGCCGGGGATGCCGTTGGCGTCATCGCCCGTGTAGCCGAGACGCCGCTGCCAGGCCGCGTAGGACGCGCGGTCCGCCTTCGACCAGGCGGGGCCGGGGCCGACGGCGTAGCGGCCGCAGCCCTCGGCGACCAGGCGGCGGCCCATCGCGGTGATGACCGGGCTACGGCGGCCGGCACGGAAGAACGCGGCGCCGGGGAACGGCTCGTACACCGGCTTCGCGGTCGGCGGCCGGGCGGCGGGCGGCTTCGCCGGTGCCGGGTCGGTGCCCAGCCGAGCCCCGACCCGCGTGCGCATCGAGTCCATCGTGAACCCGCGCGGATCGATCTTCCCCGGCTGCCACTCCAGGTGCCCGATCACCGACCGGGGCCCCCAGCCGTGCGCCCGGCAGACGGCGGCGGAGGCCCGCTCGATCGCCTCCAGTTGGGCGGCGGGCCAGGGGTCCTTGCCGTTACCGAGGTTGATCGCCTCGAAGCCGTAGAAGTGCCGGTTGCCGTCGGTGTTGGCCTCGTTGTCCGGCGGCCGCGGTACGTCCTCCGCCCGGACCGCGTGCAGGACGTCGTCGTCGCCGAGACCGGCGTGGTTGGCCCGCCCGTGACCCACGAGGTAGACGGTGCCGTCCTTCGCGATCACCCCGTGGCACAGCGGGCCGGGGAGCGCGGAGTGGCCGTTGTAGCAGAGCTCGACGGAGGACGCGGTGCCCGAGGTGACGGTGTGGTGGACCATCACCCCGTGCACCGGTCCCCACGACCCCTTGTGGTTCCGGTTGTGCGTGCGCCAGCTCCGGTGCTCGACGACCCGGAGCCCTTCGTCGCGGAGGGCTTTGAGCAGCCGGTCGGCAGACAGCGGTGTGGCCATGCGGGTCTCCAGACATGACGAAGCCCCGGCCAGGACGACCGGGGCGGGGATGGGCGGTGGGGCAGTGGTCAGGAGGTGGGGAGTTCGTAGAACTGCGCCGCGTAGTCCGCCGGGGACAGGACGCCCTGGTAGACGCCGACACTCTGGATCACCCAGGAGTCGGGCGGGACAGCGACGGAGTAGTCCCAGTCGCTGGCGATGGTCAGCCTGAGATTCCCGTCGTCATCGACACGGTCGAAAGTTCCGTTCCCGAGCCAGTCGGCGAGCGCTTCACCGTTGGTTCCGTCGTAGTGCATCGATCTGAAGTAGGCGGCGGCGATGGGCATCAGACGACCTCGTAGACGGTAGCGACCAGGGTTGTGTACAGGCCCTGGACGGAGATGTGGGTGGGGGAGGTCACTGTCAGCTTCAGCGTGTGCGTCCCGGCGGTCGGCAGGGTGAAGCGGAAGTTCTGGGGGACCGTGGCACGGTCGGCCGTGGCTCCCGGCCCCTGCCCGAAGATGGCGAAAGGCGCCTGCAGCACTCCGTTGACGGCGAGGCGGCCCGACGCGCTGGTCGTCCCGGCGGCGGTGAGGACGAAGTAGAAGGCGGCGCGGGCGGTCACGACCGCGTTGGGGGCGGTCGTGGTCAGCGTGAGGCTGCACCCGATGACGTCGTTGTTCGTCAGGGGGCCGGCCTGGAGCTCGCTCCCGACCGCATCGTAGGTTTTCGGCTGCATCCGGCTGAGCATCCCGGCGGTGACGACTCCGCCCGCGTAGATGGGCATCGGACCTCCTACAGCGCGAGGCGCATCGGGTGGGTGAGGGACAGGGGGGTCAGCGCCGGGTGGGACTTGGTGACGCCGTTGGTGGAGCGGGCGACGGTGAAGGTCTGGGTGCCGGTGCCGGTGATGCCGAGGACGGTGACCTCCTCGCCTCCGAGGGTCACGGAGAACGGGAACTGGTCGGGTTCGTCGGCGCCGACGACGTTGTCGGTGCGGGCGCACCGGACGCTGTCGGCGACCCACCATTCCCCGGCGGTCCAGCCGGTGCCGCCGACGATGCTGGGGTAGACGGAGACGGCCCCGGCGGGCAGCGGGCCCGTGGCGGTGAGCCGGGTCCACTGGCCGGGAGGCACGGAGGTGACGGCCGGGAGGATGAACGTGTCGGTCCCCGTGCTGTTGCGCCAGACGATGCCCATGCGCATGTCCCGTGCCACCGTCGCGCCGTTGTAGACCCAGGCGTGCGCGGTCCAGGTCTGCCCGGCGGCCGCGGGGTAGACGACGCCGGTCTGTTGCAGGTTGAGGGTGCCGGTGTCGGTGGGGTGGACGCGGGTGATGCGCGCGGCGCCCGTACCGGACCGCACGATGGTGCGGTCCCACGTCACCTGCCCGATGCTGGCCCCGCGCGAGCACGCCCAGGCTCCGGTGCCCGCCTCGAAGTCCGGGTCGCTGATCAGGTTCGGGGCGCCGGTGACCCAGCGGGGGCCGGCGGTCACGGCGACGGACAGGGTGGTGGCCGTGGCGGTCGCCGCGGTCGCCAGTCGGCTGCCGTCGGTGTCCGCCCGGCCCAGGACCGGGTCGTCGGCGACGGCGACGGCCCACGGGGTGCCCGGCGAGCAGTTGAAGGTGATGGTCCAGCCGTCGGCCCCGATCTCCTCGGTGTAGCCGCGGATGATGAGGTCGACGTCGTCGGGCCCGTAGTCCGGGGGCAGGTTGGTCAGGCGTAGGAGGTCGCCGACGTCGGCCCGGTAGATGTCCTCGATCAGCGCGTACACCCGCGGGTTGCCCAGGGTCAGCGTGATCTTCGTGAAGCGGAGGCCGTCGTAGGTGCCCAGGTGCATCCGCCACTGGGCGTGGGGGGCGGTCTGGTGGTCGGACTCCAGGGAGAGGGTGTGGTCCTCGTCGTACCGGCCGACGCCGGCGGGCGGGTCCTGGACGGACATGCGGCCGGTCTCCAGGACGGCCCGCGACGAGCCGCCGCCCTCGCGCTCCACGGTGACGTCGTTCTCGGTCAGCTTGTCGTCGTCCGTCGGCCGGAACGGCTCGCTGATGACCCCGGTGGTCCAGTCCAGGGTGAGGACCGGAGACTGGTTGTAGAGGGTGGAGCGGGCCCGGTAGACCAGCTCGCGGGCGTCCCGCCGCTCGAAGAGGAAGCCGAGGTCGGTCTTGGCGATCATGTCGAGGGTGTCCAGGTACCGCTCGGGGTGCTGGATGCCCAGGGCGGTCTGTGCGGCCGTCTCTCCTGCGACGGACGCCGTCACCCCGTGCTCCGCGGACAGGCGCAGCATCCGAGCCCCGGCCCTCTCCCCAGGGAATCCGCGCATGGCTGTCGTGCACGCGGCGGCGCTGGGGCCGTTGTTGGTCCAGCAGGTGAGGTAGCCCACCGCGATCTCCTGGGCGTCCGCCCCCTCCGTGGTGCAGGCGAGCTCGACGTAGCGGATCGGGCGGCCCTGCATCGCCACGCTGCCGCTCGTTCTGAGGTCGCCGTCGATGAAGAAGGACCAGATGGTCTCCGACCCGGAGACCATCGTGGAGAACCGAAGGTGGTGAGGCTGGCCGTCGCGCAACCCGGAGTTTTCCAGGGTGCCCAGGCTGGCCCCGTCGGAGGTGTCGTCCATCCACTGATCCCAGAAGACCTGGATGCGGTCCTGCGGCCCATCGAAGTACAGCGACCACATGCTGCGCGGGTCGGATGCCGTGCCGCGGCCCCGATCCATGATCCGTAGGGCCTCCTGGTAGCCCTTGCCTCCCCGGACGAAGTCGACCGACCAGCTCGCGGTGCCCACGGGTGCCACCGTGCCCCGCACGGTGGTGCCGGTCTGGGCCCTGCACCCCAGCACGGGCTCGATCCAGTCGGCGATCTCCCCCTCGCCCCACTGCGGGGGTGGCGAGCCGGTCACCGGGACCACGGGGTCGGACCCGTTCAGCGACATCCCCTGTGTGGCCTGCCGCCCGTCGGTCAGCGGCCAGCACTCCAGGGGGGCTTTGCTGACGATGTAGCGGCGCAGCGCGCTGTCGAGCGGCCGGGAGCCGGCCCCCAGGCGGCGCATGATCCCGGCCGGGGCGATGGCCACGGTGCGGTCGGCACCCGACATGTCCCGCGACGGCGGCCACGCCGGGACCTCCCCCTCCATCCGGATGTGCGCGTTGGACAGGGTCGCCGCGTCGGTGAGGGTCCACACGCGCCCGTCGCCGTCCGTCCAGGAGGTGGCGCCCGGCGTCGCCTCCCGCGCGATCCGGGTCTGGGCGACGACCGGCCCGTCGATCCCCCGGCGCACCTGGAGGCCGTGGGCCCGGCCGCGCAGGGCGTTCAGCCCGGACGACCCGTCGGGCGTCATGGAGATGACGGAGTCACCGATCACGATCGGGGCGACGGGAGCGAACAGGGACGTGGCGCCGGCGAGGACGACGGGAGCGCCGATCATCGTCCACCGGGAGCTGTCCAGGCCCGCCCCGTAGTAAAAGACCGCGGTGCAGCCGCCGGCCCCGTTGTTCACGTCCAGGGTGGCGCGCAGGACGAGGCGCTGGCCGGTGTACGCGGGCACCCGCACGGTGGAGGTCGCCCACCGCTGGCCCGCCGGGGCCCCGGTCGGGGACCACAGCAGAACCAGTTCGCCGGTGCGCGAGAGCTCGAGTGCCCACCCGAGGTTGCCCCCGGCCGCCCACCGGCAGGCCAGCATCTGCGCCTCGGTCCAGGTGTTGGGGGTGACGTCGACCCGCACGTCCAGGTCCCCGGTCACGCCGAACGCGGCGGTGTGCGGCGTCGAGACGGTGTAGACGCCGGACGCCGGCAGCAGCAGGTGGGGGCCGCCCGCGTGCACGGTGTGCCGGATGGGCGTGTTGCGGCCGATGGCCCCGTACAGCGGGGAGGTCGGGGTGCGGGGGCTGTAGAGCCCGGCCCGGTTGTCGAGGACGAGGGAGGCGGCGGAGGGGTCCGCGGTGGTGCCCTCGGCGGGCAGCCCGCGGGTGATGGTGAGCGGTGCCGCTTCGCGGACCTTCGCGGTGTGCCAGGCCCCGCCGTAGTACAGCTCGGTGGTGCGGGGCGGGGGCAGGGACGGCATCGGCGGGGTCACCCTTCTGCGAAGCGGATCACGGAGCCGCCCGCCTTGGTGCGGACGACCTTCTGGAAGAAGTCCTTGAACTCGGAGTCGGCGCCGGTCAGCTCCAGGACGGTGCGGACGGTGAGCGGCTGCACCGTGCCGACCGACGGCGCGCGCATGTCCTGCTGCCCGGAGTTGAGCATCTGGTCCAGGCGGGACAGCGGCAGTACGACCTCGTGTGGGTCCTGGCCCTCACCGATCATCGCGAGGGTGGGGCCGGTGGTGATGCCGCCCTCGGCGAGGTAGGGGATGTCGGGGGTGTGGAGGGTCAGCGAGGGGATGCCGACGCCCATGAAGCTGCCGCCGCCGAGGGTGAAGCTGAGGGAATTCCACATCCAGATGAGCTGGTTCACCGCGTACTTGAAGCCGGACACGATGCTGTCCCACATGCCGCCGGCCGCGGAGCTGATGCGGCCGGGCATCCCGGCCACCCAGGACACGACGTCGCCGAGCCAGCGTCCGACCTTCCCAGGGATCGACGCGATGGTGTTGATGTCGCGCATGAAGTCATCGACCGCGGCACCGACGAACCCGGCCACCGCGTTCCAGGCCGTCGACGTCTTGCCGGTGATCCAGTTCCAGACGGACGCGACCTTCCCGGTGATCCAGCCCCAGGCGGCGGCGAGCTTCCCGACGATCCAGTCCCAGGCGGCACCGGTGGCGGCGGCGACCTTGTCCCACTTGATGATGATGAGGGCGATCACGGCGATCAGCGCGATGATCCCGAGGACGATCCAGGTGACCGGGGAGGCGAGCATGGCCATGTTGGCGATCCAGACGGCGGCCGCGAACACCCCCAGCATGATGGCCAGACCGCCCACCACGGGGATCAGAAAGCCCATCAACTCCTTGTTCTCCGAGATGAACTTGCTGACCTTCAGCAGGGCGGGCAGCAGCGCTTCCCCGAGCCCTTGCGTCAGGGTCCGCATCGCGGCGTCCATCTGCTGGGCGGGGTCATTCTCCATCGCCTCGGTCATCTTCTTCGACGCACCGGCGGCCTTGTCCATCCCGGTGGCCGTCGCCGCGGTTGCGGGGTCCATCGCCCACAGGGCATCGGCGCCCTCACCGGCCATGTCGCCGAACAGCTCCACCGCCAGGGCGCTCTGCTCGGCCGGGTCCTTCACCCCGCGCAGTCCCTCGATCGTCTTCTGGAGCGCCGCCTTCGCGGGCGCCCCGCCGGCGTTGATGTCGGCCAGCATCTGCTTCGCCGGCAGGCCCATCTCCTTGAGTGCGTCGGCCGCGCGCTCGCCCTCCTCGGAGGTGATGCGGGCGAACTCGTGCAGGACGTCGCCGGCCTGGTCGATGTCCTTGCCGCCGGCGGCGACGTACTGCGACAGCATCCCCATCGCGTCCTTGGCGTCCAGGCCGATCCTGGCCCAGTGCTTGCCGTACTCGCTCACAGCTTCCGGCAGGTCCGCCCGCATGGCCTTGGGGATGCTCTCCGCGGCCTTCGTCATGACGTCGAGGGCCTCGGTGCCGTCCTTGGCGAGGCCGTTCTTGACCATGTTCCCGGCGGCCGCGGCGGCTTCCGCCACGTCGACGCCCATGCGCTTGGCCAGGCCGAGCGCGGCCTTGGACATGCCCTCGACCTCGGCGTCGGTGAGGTCGCCGAGGTCGCTGATCGACGAGCCCACCGCGGCCACCGACTCGGTCACGTCCTCCAGGGAGCCGCCGAACCCGGAGGCGTAGACGTCACCGGCGATGTCGCCCGCCCGCGCGGCCTCGCCCTCGGTCAGGCCGAGCTGGTCGCGCAGACTGCTGCGGGCCTGGCTGATGTCCATGGCGGCGCTCAGCCCCACCACCAGGGCGCCGCCCGCCGCGGCCCCGGCGAGGGTCGCGGGCCCGGTCATCGCGTCCAGCTTGCTGGTCACCTGCTCGGTGCCTTCGTCGACACCGGAGGTGTCCATCCCGATCCTGACCAGAAGCTCATCGAGCAACGGCACGGGGCCTCCTCACGCGCTCTCGTCGAACCCGGCCTGGATGCTGAGCACCGCCTGCAAAAGTTCGTGACCCGTCTTGCGGGGCTTGGACCACTCGATCAGGTGGTCCTGGAACTTCGGCTGAAGGCCCTTCTTCATGTGCGGTGCGGCCACGTCCATGCCGAGCCGGGCGAAGAGGGCGTCCAGGCGGCGCAGCCCGGCCGGACCGTAGAGGTTCTGGTGGGCCAGAAGCCGGATGATCTCCTCTTCGGAGAACCTGCTCATGACCTCGCGCGGGGGGATCTGGAACGCGAGGGCGAGGTCATAGAGGATCTTCAGCTCTGGCCGTCGGCGAAATCCTCCTCGGCCGCCTTCACCTTCTGGGTGAAGTCGCGGTCCTCGTCGGAGAGGTGGCGGACCAGGAGGAACAGGCCGCCGATGATGCCCGCGGACCGCTTGGACAGGATGGCGATGCCCTCGCGCAGGTCGGTGAAGACGAGCTCGCCGCTCTCCTGGTCGCGCAGCGCCTTGGCGACGATCTCCGCCTTGTTCGACTTGATGGTCATCTCCAGGCCGGAGTCCTGGTCGCGCTTGGTCATCTTCGACATCTTGTTCTGGTACGCCTCCCAGTCCCCGGACGGGAGGCCGGTGACCTGGAAGAGGTGTCCTGGAGCCCACTCGGGGATCTCCACGTTGTCCTGGGTCTTGATGTCGGTGGCGGACCGGATGAGGTCCTTGAGGCTGGTCATGGTGTGGGGTCTCCGTTCAGACGCCGGTCGGGGTCAGGGCCGGCTTGCCACTGATCTTGAAGGTGGCGGTGCGTTCCATCTTGTTGTCGGTCGGGTAGCTCTCCCCGAGGGCGGTGATGAACGCGGCGAACGCCCAGGTGTGCTCGTCGGCGGTGCCCGGCAGCAGGACGATCTGGTAGTCGTGCAGGGCGTCGGACTCGAAGTCGGTGTCCAGCGCGGTGTGCGAGGTGTCCGACGGGTCGAAGTTCAGGGTGATCTCGACCTCCCCGCCGTCCTTCAGGCCGGGGATGAACTCCCTGTATTTGTTGGGGGAGTCGTGCGCGGTCACGTCGATCGACTCGCGGGACCTGCTCGGGCCGCTGATGTCGCTCACGTTCGCGATCGGCGAGTACGTCTCCGCGACTCCCTTGCGCAGGAACTGGGTCCCCAGCGCGTCCTTTCCGGCCATGGGTGCCTCCTGGGCATGAAGAAGCCCCGGCCGGTCGGCGCGGGGCGAAGGGTCAGGCGGGGGGCTGCTCGGTGATGATCCGGTACCGCAGGACGAGGTGGCGGATGTTGCCCGGCGGCTCGGGATCGGTCAGCGTCTGGGAGAACTCGTACCGGGTGACCACATGGTCCAGCCCCGTGATGGTCAGGGGCTGGTGGTCCAGCAGCGCGTTGATGCGGGCCCCGATCCGCAGCACCTGCGCGTAGCCGCGGTACTGCGACCACACGTGCAGGGTCACCACCGTCTGCCGGCCGTACCGGTCGTGCGCGTTGTCCGCGGTCTCGGTCGCCTCGCCGACCACGACGAACGGATAGGGGGCGTCCTCGGGCAGGTAGTCGTACACCGAGGGGGCCAGCGCTTTCAGGGCGGTGTCGCCCCGCAGCAGGGTGATCAGCGCGCCCTGCACGGGCAGCATCGGCGTCGGGGCGTCGGTCACCGCAGCGCCTTTCGGACTTCGGCGCGCAGCCGCTCCTCGAACTTCACGCGTTCCGCCTCCAGGGCCGGGCCGAGCGCCGGGTTCGCGGGGATGCTTCGGGTGCCGTGCTCGTGGAGCGAGGCGTACCAGTCCTCCCGGTCCTTCCATCCCACGTCGGCCGTCAGCCCGTCGTCGCTGTAGTGGATGTCGAGCTTGTCGCGGAGGTTGCCGGTGTCGACCCGCACCTTGCCGCGGGTGTCCTCGCGCACGGCCACGGCGGATTCTTTCGTGGCCCGCTTCGCCGCCGCCTCCAGCTCGGGCCCCAGCGCTTCCAGTTGGTCGCGCAGCCGGTCCAGGCCCTCGATGCGGGTGACCCGCGCCGTCACCGGGTCACCTCTTGCGCAGCAGGCGGCGCAGCTCGTGCAGCTCGCCGGCCACGGCCAGGACCGCCCAGATCAGTCGGTCCCCCTCGGGCAGGGTGGTGTCCTCCGCGCCGCGCCGGCAGTCCTGCGGCTCGGTGGGGAACTCGGTGTGGTCAGCCATCGGGTCCTTCTTTCTGGATCAGCGAGCAGGTCGCCTTGGAGTAGACGGGGGTGGACGGCCGAACGACAGCCAGCACCTTGAACGCCTGGTCCTGCCCGAGCACGTCCGTGCCGCGCAGCTCGTCGCCGCGCCGCACGTCCGCGCGGGGGGTCAGGAACACGGTGTGGTCGTGGTCGCTGCCCGACTGCCCGGCGAGCATCTGGTCCGCGTTGCTGGGCTGGTCGACCTTCGCCCGCACCGTGCCGGGCTGCTGGACCATCGCGGTGTCCTGCCCGCCGTACCCGTCGTCCACGGTGGTGGGCCGCCATACCTCCAGGCGCCGGTTGAAGTACCGGCCAGGCCCCCTCACCGTGACCTCATCGTCGAGATGCCGCCGCCGAAGCGCGCGGCCAGGCGCTCGCGCAGGTAGTTGGGGAGCTCCATGTCGGTGGCCAGGCCGTCGCCGCCGTAGGTGACGGCGTAGTCCCCGATCCGCTCGGAGGTGATGATCTGGGTGCCCAGGCTGGCCCCGTCGTCGTCGGCCCGGTAGGAGGCCAGGGCCCCGGCGACGAGGCGGCCCACCAGGTCGACGATGTCGGCCGGGGCCTCGGGCAGCCCGTGGGTGTACGTCACCTCGATCTCGGACGGCTCGCGGAGCGTCCATCCCGCCGCCCGCCACACGCGCCCGGAGCGCAGCCGCCAGTCCGTCCGGGCCTCCCCGTCGACCGACACGGCAAGGACGGCGGTGATGGGCACACCGGGCAGGGTCAGCCACTGGCCGCCCTGACCTTCCGTCGTCACGGTGGACGTCATCTGCGAGATGGGGCAGCCGGCGGCCTGGCGGACCGCGGCGGACGCGACGTCCAGGTAACGCTGCACGACGCTGAGCTCGTCGTCCTCGACACGCAATCCGAGGGCGACCAGGTCGGCCACCGTCGCCAGGGGTGCCAGTGCCACGGCGGCCTCCCCTCAGTCGGCCATCTCGATGAGATCGGCCTTCGTGTACGAGGACGCGTCCTCGATGGTCATGTGCTTGAGCCCGGCGACGTAGGCCACCCAGTCGCCCTTGGGGGCGGTGCCCGCCGGGCGGCGCGGGTCGCTGGACCTCTGCTCGGGGTCCCGGTCCGGGTCGGACCGGTACTCGGTCCGCGGCTGCGGGCCGCCCGCGTCCGGATCGTCTGCCGGCTTGGACACCTTCTCCGTGCGCGGCTTCGGCCCCGGACCGGGGTCGTCGGAGGGCTTGGACACCTTCTCCTTGCGCGGCCGGGGGCCCGCCGCGGACTCGGGCGCCGCCTCGCCCTCGCGGCGCCATTCGCCGCTGCGCAGCCGTGCCTCGATCTCCTGGGCGGAGAAGGGGCGGCCCACGGTCAGCAGGACCGGGGCCCCACCGGAGCCGATCAGGCGGATCTCGTCGCCGTCCTTCATCTGTCCGGACATCAGATGACCACGTCCGCCGCGGCGAGGCCCTTGGGCCGCACGACCTTCGCCCCGTACAGGTGCAGGCCCTTCACGATGTCCGCGAAGCCCTTCTCCTTGCGGGCGGCCTCGGTCTTGTTGATCTGCTCGGCGTAGCTGACCGCCCCGTTGTACCCGGCGATGACGAGTTTGCCGGCCCCGGCGCCCGGCCCGTTGGGGGCGTTGTTGGACTTGCGCAGGGAGAACCCGGCGGCACTGCCGATGATCCCGTTCGCGCGGGTCGCCGCGGCGGCGGGGTCGCCGGCGGACACGAACCGCGGGTCCTTCTGCAGCAGGCCGTGGAACTTCGGGGTGACGACCGCCCAGCGCCCGCCGTCGGGGACGTCGTCCTCGTCCAGGACGACGCCGAGGTCGACCAGGAGGTCGTAGGCGTCGCCGGGGTCGGTCAGGGTCTGCTCGGCGATCAGGTTGCCCGCGTCGACCCCGGCGGCCATGAGCCCGGCGATGTAGGTGTCGGACACGTCGCGGAGCTTGTAGCCGGCCTTGCGCGCCTGCTCGGACAGCACCTTGCCGCCGCTCTTGGCCTGCCGCTTCTCCACGTCGTCGACCTCGAACGCGAAGTACTTCGACTGGTTGATGACCAGAGTCGAGTCGACGTCGTCGACGTCCTCGATGACGATGTCGGTGTGCGGGGTGTAGGTGCCGATGGTCGGCTCCGCCAGCGACACGATGTGCACGGTGTCACCAGCCGCGGCGATGTCGCCCTCGTAGTCGCGGTTCACGACGCCGGGCGCTCCGTAGACGTGGGACTTCTCCAGCGTCACCAGCAGTTCCGAGGACCACACCTCGGGGATGAATGCCGAAATGGCCATGGTGGTGTTCTCCTTGTGGGGCCGGGGTCAGCCGGCGTTGCTGAGCATGTCGTCGAGCTGGCCGTCTTCCTTGGCCTTGACGATCTGCGCAGGGGTCAGGGACTTCAGGTCCGCTCGTGTGAGCTGCTTCGGCCGGGACGCCTTGCGCGCTGCTCCGCCGTCGCCCGTGCCCTGGAACCGCTTGGCCGTTGCGGCCGCGAGGTAGGGCTTGGACTTGATGAGGTCGTCGATGGCCTCCGCGACCTCTTCGGAGTCGACGTTTCCGTCGTCGTCGACCTCGAACTGGTCGAGGTCGAGGAACTTGTAGGCGTCGGCCGGGTCGGCGAGCTTGCCCGCGGCCGCGGCCTTCACCTCGGCCCGCAGGATGCGCGCGTTGGCCTTGGACAGCGCGGCGCTCTCGGCCTCGCGGCGGGCCTTCTCCGCCTGGTCGGTGCCGTCCTTCTCGGCGAGCTGCCGCTCCAGGGTGCGCCGCTTGTCGCGCTCGGCCTTGAGCTTGCCCTTCATGGAGTCCAGGGCCCGCTTGCCCTTGTCGCCCAGGTCGGCGGCGCCGTCCGGCTCCTGCTCGTCGTCGGGCTCCTCCTCGTCCGGCTCCTCGTCCGCCCCGTCCTCTCCCTCCTCGCTGGGCGGGTCCTCTTCCTCCTGACCGCCGTCGGCGTAGAGGACCGGGGAGAGCGGACCGGCCGGGTAGGGGTGGGACCAGCCGGGCGCGTGCGCGTGCGTGCGGGCGGGGCGGGGCAGGGTGCTGCGGTTCATGAGGGACTCCCGTTGCGGGTGCGGGCCCAGGCGTTGCGCGCGGGCGGCGGGTCAGAAGATGTAGGCGTGCTGCCGCAGCAGCCGGACCGCGTGGGCCCGGTCGTCGGCCAGGCGGAAGATCGCTTCGGGCATCAGGCGCGGACCCCGGCTTCCCGCCAGGCGCTTCCCGGCGATGCCCCGGACGGTGGTGCCCTCGGTCGTGGCCAGCACCTTGCGGCCGAACGCGGTGGCCGTCGCCATGCCCCGGCGGGCGTTGACGAGCAGCCCGAGGTCGGCGCCCTCGGCGAGCGCCTTCGCCCCCGCCTGGCCGAACACCTTCGCGCGCTGGGCCTGCGACATGGCGTCGACCAGCTTGCGCGGGTCCTGCGCGCCCGGCTTGTGGTCGCGGGTGACCGGTTCCATCCCGCAGGCACACCGCGGGTGGCGCAGGAACCCGGTCGAGGTGCCGTACTCGCGCCCCGCCAGGACCAGGCAGCGGGAGCAGGCCCCGGACTCCGTCACCCGGATGTACGCGGTGACCGAGCGGCGGGTGACCATGCCGACCTGGTCGGCGGCCCGGCCGGCGTCGGCGACCGCGGTACGGGCCACGATGTCGACCAGGGCACTGCCCCGCGCCATCGCGTGGGCGATCGGCGCGCCGGCGGTGACCATCCGGAACGCGCTCCACATCGGAGCGCCCAGCACATCGGCCAGGGGCAGACCCTCACCGGACACCCCGGCCAGCATGGCCGGGTTCAGCAGGTCGGCGTCCGGCCGCTCGGGGTCCTCATCGCCCAGGAGGCGCGACAGCCAGGGCTCGGTGGACTCGGCGGCCGCGAGCTGGGCGCCGGAGACGATGACCAGGAGGCGGGCCAGCAGCGGCAGCCAGGAACCGCGGATGTCCTGCGGGTCGGTCTGCCGCCACAGGCGGACAGCGGCCTTCCCGGCGGCCTGCGCGAGCCGCTCCCTGGCCGCCTGGTGGGCCAGCGCGAGAGGTGACGGGCTCATGCCGCAGGCTCCTGCACCGGCCCGTCAGGGACCTCGTCGCTCCCCGGCGGGGCCGGTGCGGGGGTGCGACCGTCGACCATCATGCGGGTGATCTCCGAGACCGGGTCGGCCTCCATTTCCCGCGCCCGCATCGCGAGCATGTCCGAGACCTCTGTCGGGGTGAGCCCGTACTTCGAGGCCAGCCACTCCAGCGGGAACCCGATGCCCTTCAGCTTCACCAGCGCGTCCGCCAACTGGGCGTGGCTGCGGGACTCGGCGTCCGCCCAGAGCACCCGGCCCGAGCGCAAGGCCAGCGCCTTGCGCTCATCGCCCTGGGCCAGCGCGATGAGCCGCGCGCCCTCACGGATGCCCTGCCCGTACCAGAGCTGCTTCTCCTCGACCCGCTTCACCAGCCCCGTCTCGGCGGCCAGCAGCGCGTCCGCGCTGAGGTTGGCCATCTTCCCGATCAGGTAGTGCTGCGGGGTGCGGGTCTGGGCGGCGAGGTGGCCGACCGCGACCTCGATCAGACCGGTGTACATCGTGAGGTTCGCGGCCTGCCACTCGGCGATCCGGGCGTCCTTGCCGTTGAACATCATCACCCTGTCGACGGCGAACTTCTCGATGTCGACCGGCTTGTCACCGACGACGACACCCTCACTGTTCAGCACCGGCAGCTTCGGCGGCTCGGCGCCGAGGATGACGCGCTGCGGGAACGACGCGTAGTCGGAGGCGGTGAACAACTGGGCCCACAGCAGGTTGATGGCGTCCTGCATCGCGATCACGCTCGCCACGTCCGACATCGGCTCGCCCACCAGGGACGGCTTGTTCGGCAGCTCCACCATCGGCACCACGCCCATGGGGTTGGGCTGCGGGTTCGGCTCCTCGGCCAACTCCCGCGGCCGCCACCGCTTCAGCTCCTCGTCGACCTCCGTCATGGCCGGCGACTGGGCGTCCTGCCCGTACATCACCGGGCGGGAGAACTTCCACACCTCGCCGGGCAGGTACAGCGTCGCGAAGTCCTCGCCGCCGTCCTGCCACCGCTTCAGCGCCGCCCGTCGGTGACGCCTCGACCCTGGCTCGTAGGCGACGATGCACTGCGAGGCGTCCTCGAAGGTGACCACGGGCATGTCCGGGTCGTCCGGGTCCCCCCACACCAGGAGGAAGGAACGGGCCCCGTTCACCGCGCCGAGGAACCCGAGCTGGCTGTCGGCATCGAGGCCGTTGACCTGCCACACCTTCCACAGGTCCTTGTCCGCCTCGGTCTCCCCGGCGGCCTGGATGCCGTTCACCGTCAGCCGCTCCACCGGGGAGTCGGCCACCACCTGCACCCAGTTGTCGCAGAAGTCGCGGTAGCGGTCCCCGTGGAACTTCGAGAATGCGTCCGAGGCGTACTTCAACCGGCCGCGCCCCCGGTAGTAGGCGTTGTGCCGGTCGATGTCCGTGCGCCGGTTGACGAGCTCCTGCTCCAGCACGGTCACCAACTGGAGAGCCCGCTCCATCGTTGCCATCGCTCTCCTCTCACGCGCCGTAGTAGTAGGACGTCTGCCGTGTGGCCAGACCCGCCTTGATGACGTCGCCGAGCGCCTCGTGCGCGAGGATGCTGGGGATCACGGCGTCGATCTTCTGGGTGGGGCTGGCCTTGCGGAGCACGTAGCGGTCCATCGGGCGCGCGGCCGCGCGGGTGTTCTCGATGTGGGACTGGGTGATTTCGCACCCGTCGTGCCGGAAGGTGCCGTCCCGCTTGATCACGTCCGTCTTCAGCCGCTCGCACGCTGAGTGCATCTGCACGATCCGCCGGGTGTGCCAGCGGATCACCCGCTCCTCTCCGTGCTCGTCGACCCAGTCGTCGATCTCCGTCTCCCAGTACGGCGGGTCCGCGTACAGCCGCACCACGTCGTACCGGCGAAAGAGCTGTCCCATGGCCGCGCGCACCTCGGCGCGGGGGACCTGGCCGTCGAAGTCCGCCGGGTTCCAGATCGTCGGGGCGTCGTCCGGCCCGTGCAGCGGGGTGAACTGGTAGCCGTTCATGGTCTCGGCGCGGATCGCCGTCCAGTCGTCGGAGTCGGAGCCGTCGAACCCGAGGACGAGTCGGGTCCTCGGCCGCACGCGCTGCGGGCCGGCCTTGCCCGCCCACTTCGCGCCGTCCAGCCAGGCCGCCGACCCCGCCACGCACCGGTTGCCGAAGAACCGCTCCGCCTGCGCCGGGTCCTTCTCCATGATCTCGGCGGCCTCGGCCTCGATCGCATCCAGATCCACGTGGGACGACCCGGCGTAGACGACCGTGTGGATCTTCCGGCGGTCCCGCTTGTTGGCGTAGGACAAGGTCTTCGGGGCCTGCGGGTGGTAGCGGAAGATGTCCCGCGCCTTCGCCTCGGACGTCGTCTGCGCCACCGAGCCCTCCGACGGGTCCCACCCGTTCGTCGTCTCCATCGACCGTCCGCCCATGCCCGCGGTCCCACGGCGCTGGGTCTCCGCGACCCGGCGCAGCTTGTTCGCCGTGTTGTACAGGCCGGTCTCATCCTGCAGAGCGAAGATGATCGGATTGCCGAGCCGGGACAGCGCTGATGAGGTCACGACGTCGATGCGGCCCTGATCCCCGACCCGTGTGAACTCCTCGCCCACGCGCAGCAGCGCACCGAGCGGACCGCGCTTCACCATGGACTGCAGCGGCCTGTACACGTTGGCGACCTGGTCCTCCGAGGTCGCCGTCAACTGGATCTGCGGCGTCGGCCACGGCGTCCCCATCGGCTCACCGGGCCGGTAGTCGTACCACCAGCCGCAGCCGCACCCGTGCTGTGAGCACCAGTAGCGCTCACCGCCCTTGGCCCACCCGTCGAAGACGACCGGACCGGCGGCCTCGGCCAGGACGATCGTGGCCGACCACGGGCCCTTGCCCGTCTTCTGCGGGGCGACGACCTGGCTACGCCGATAATGGAAGGCCGGCGCGAGCTGGCCCACGGTCGCGCCCGGCTTCACCCGGTAGTGGTTGACCGTGCACCAGAGCTGCCACGGGTACAGCTCCATGTCCTCGCCCGCACGGAACCCGTCCGGGACCGGACAGTGGCGCTCGATCCAGTCCGGGACGATCCACAAGGTGGGGAAGTCGACGACGAACTCGGCGGCCTCAGCCGCCTTCGACACGGGACACGACCTTCAGCCGGTCCCTGGCGGACGGCCGCCGCGCGGGCGCCGCAGACACCGGGCCGGCGGCGACCGGCTCCTCCGTGGCCGGGGCGATCCTCCACCGGTTGCGGTTCATGCCCGCCACGCTCAGCCCGAGGCTGTCGAGGTAGCCGCGGACCATCTTCTTCACGTCGACCCGCGCGTCCGCGCGCTCCGCCTCGGCCAGCGTCCGGACGAACAGCGCCACCTCCAGCGCCTGGCCCATGTCCTCCCACGCCACGGCCTGCGGCTTGGCCCACAGCTCCTCCCACAGGTCCAGCTCCCGGTCGGCGGCCGTCGACAGCGGCCACTCAGGCGGGACACCGCCCCGACCTTCCGCCGGCAGCGTCCGCCAGCCGCCGTTCTCCATCGACGCCGCGCTCTTCAGCGAACGCGGGTCCGGCGGCGGCCCGGACACAGCACGCGCTCCGCCACTGGGCATAACGATCACCCCTCCAACGCTGCGTTGCGCAGCACCGAGCGCCATCACCTTGCGTGACAGCGGAGACCTTTTGAACCCGTCGCACCTTCGAGCGCCCTCCCCCGCGTCTGGAACCCCCAGGCCAGCCGGGGGTACCCCCCTGGGTCAGGTCGCTCAGCGTGACGGCCTGGTCAGTGGCCGAACGTCTCGCGTGCGGTCTTGCGGCTGTGGTGCCGCTTCGACATGGCCTGCCAGTTCGTCGGGTCGAAGCCGCGGGGGCCGAGTGGGCCGAGGCCGTCGATGTGGTCGACCTCGGTCGCCAGGTCGCGCTGCAGGGGAAGCAGCGGCGCGCACTCGTCGCACTCGCAGTACGGATGGTCTTCGAGGTAGCGCGCGCTGGCGTTGCGCCATGCGGTGCCTCGTCCCGCGTTGCGGTGGGCGGGTCGGGCTTGGTTGGCCTTGGCCTGGCAGGCGGGGCATCGACCCTGGGGGGTGAGGGCGGGGCAGCCTGGCGTGGGGCAGACCTGCAGCGCCTTACGTCTGGCCACGGGTGCCTCCTGGCGTGCCGAGGCCCGGCGGCGCAGTGTGCGCGGCCGGGCCTTGGTGGTGTGGGTCAGAAGTCGGGGCAGAGGTGGTGGTGGACGGCGTCGAGGATCTTGCCGCCGGTTTCCGGGGTGGCGATCTCCGGGAGGCGGGTGTCGATGGTGAAGCGGCCGAGGGCCGACTTCACCAGCTTCTCCCGGTCGTCGGGGGACGACTTGATGGACCGGCACTGGTTGAGGCCGCGGCTGATGGCCTTGTCGTCTTTGCCGTCCACGATGCGCCGGTCGATCGCGTTGAGGGCTTCGAGGTACTTGTAGCGCGTGGTGGTGCTGGGCTCGGGCGGGATGCCGGCGGCGGCTCGGGCGGTGGCGCGCTGTTCGTCGGTGAGGGTCGGCGCAGCGCTGGGCTTGGCCGCGGTGTCGGGCTCGCTGTCGCTGCTGCACCCGGTGAGGGTGAGCAGGACGACCGCGGCGAGGGCGGCGGTGGTGGTGCGGGTGTGCATGGTCCCCCCAGGGATGGTGGCGTGAGGGGCCATCATCGGGCAGGGCGGGTGTTCGTGTCCGGGGAACGGCGAAGGCCCCTGCCGGTGTGGCGGGGGCCTGGGGTGTTCGGACATGCGTGTGCTGCCCAAATCGTGGCGCATGTTTCGTCGCAGGTCAAGCGGCTGTCTGTGAGCGCTGTCCCTGCCGGGTGGGTTTGGCGGCGGTGCGGGCGGCTTCGACGTCGGCTGCGCGGTAGATCGGGCGCTTTGGGGTGCCGCCGCAGCGGGTGAGGAGGCCGCGGCGGACCCAGTCGCGGATGGTGGCGGGGGCGACGTCGGCGGAGAGCGCGGCGAGGCGGGTGGTGAGGGTGCCGAGGGGCGGCAGGTGGTACTCCATATGCCCAGTGTGACACCGGCATTGCGTCTAAGTTGCGGCCATGAAGATCGCTCTTTTCGTCATAGCCATAGTCGCCGCCGCTGCCACTGGGGTCGGTGGCGTGCTGGCTCTCCTTGCGTTGCGGAGCCAGGCCAGTAAAGCCAACCGGGCGCCCACCTGGGGTGATGTTGAACAGATTCGCAAGCTGGCCCTCGGGGTCGACAGCAGGATGCGGTGGGTGGCATGGCTGACACTGATGAACGCCGTCCTCAGTGTGGTGCTGGCGTTCACGCTTCTTGAGGCCGACTGACCGCCTGCCGACTGACCGCCTGGCTGCCAAGAGGCCCTGGCCGTCGTGGGCGGTCGGGGCCCAAGGTGTAGCTACAGAAACCGGAAGACCCTCCAGATCGACAGGTCGCCGATCAGTGGCCATGCGGCGCTTACCACCAACGGCAGCCGGTCAAGGTGCTCGTCCAGCGAGGTGGGCTCGGTGACGGTGTTCAACGGGTTTCCTTCGTCAGGGTCGGGGTGGGGCGTGTGCCGGAGTGCTGGGTGCGCAGCCATGCGTTGACGGCGCGGCGGCCGAGGCGCAGCCGCATCCGGCCAGCGTGGCAGCGGGGGCAGATACGGGGCTTTCCGAGGCGCTGGATTTGCCCGAGGCCGCGGCACTTGCGGCACGGGGCGAACGGCCGCAGAGCGCACAGGGCGGTGTAGTAGAGGGCGGCGGAGAGTAGGGCGAGGCTAGCGATGAGCATGGGGTGCTTCTCCTCCCGAATCCGGGGAAATAAGGGGTGCTGGGCGGGCCCCTGCTAGGCGTTAGATGCCTGCTCAGGGGCCCGTTCGGCTGCTAGCGGGGGTGCTAGACCTAGCGGGTGGGGGTGCTAGGTCTAGCGGCCCGTTCCGGGGCTAGTTGGCGGCCCGGTCGGCGTCGCGTCGGGTGATCGCGGCGGCCACGTCGGCGCGCTTGATGCCGCGCCGGTTCTTCCCCTCGCCGTCGTCGGTCTGTCCCCACACCTGGTCGGTCTTGATGCCCCAGGGCTTGAGTGCGGTGGTGACGTTCTCGGCCTTCCACCCGGCGTAGGCGTCGGGCCGGAGGTCGGCCAGGCGCAGGGCGACCCGCTCGCACCACACCGTCTTTTCATCAGTGGGCACGACCTTCAGAACGTCGGCCAGGACGTCCATGCCCGCGGACGCCTCGGGGCCCTGGCCGATGGCATGGCCAGTGATGTTGCCGTAGTCCTCACGGAGCTTCCGAGCGCGGGCCGCGACCTGCTCAGCCCTGGGAGCATCGACGAACGCGGACGCAACGATGCGCGGATCGTCCCCCTCGCCGGACATCCAGCAGATGCCGCGATCGGAGCGGGAGAACATGGTGGCCCGGATGCCGGACTTGTAGGCACCGGTGCCGAGGACCATGTCGTTGGCGGTGTGGCCCATGACCTTCAGTGCGAACCGCAGCACCGCGTTGGCGCTGATGCCAGGGGGCAGGGACTTGGCGTCAGGCCGTTGGGTGCCGAACATGGCGACGATGCCCAGCGCCGGACCGCGCTTGGTCAGGTCGGTGCAGATGGATTCGATTTCGGCGCCGTACTTCTCGTCCTCGAAGGGCACCTGGCACTCGTCGAACCCGGCAACGATCGGGTGGAGCCCGTACCGCTTGTCGCTGGCCAGGGCGCTGGTCACCTTCGACTCCGGGCAGATGCTGGTGGGCAGCGACTTGATGACTTTCGCCCGGCGCCGCAGTTCGTCCTTGAGTTCCCGCAGGGCCTGGACGACGTATTCGATGTCTTCGGGCTCCTCGCCGGCCCGGTAGCGGTGGCACACGGGCTCAAGGGCCTTGAAGTCGCCGGTGCCTTTGAAGTCGAACGCGTGGAGTTCGGCCCGCGGGTCGAGGGCGGCGATGAGGAGGAACAGCCGCATCAGGAAGGTCTTGCCCATGCGGGGGATCGAGCCGACGACGACGCTGGCGAACATCAGGGTGACGACCATGTCCCGCATCCGCTGGTCGTTGCCGAACACGACGGGCTTGAACAGGTCGACCTACCCGTCCTTCAGCAGCGGCCACGCCGGCTTCGTCGTCTCGTTCATCGGCTTGTCCCCGACCCACAGGATCAGCCGGCCCTCGTGCTCGTCGGGGTCGGGGGAAGGCCACACGCAGCCCAGCTTCCGGCGCAGCCCCGACGCGAGGGGGGAGCGGGCCTCCATGATGTCGTCGGGGGTCACACCATAGGGAAGGTCCAGGTCAGCGCGGTATCCGGGCCCATCGCGGACGATCTCGGAGACGAACCTCATGCCGTTCATGTCACCGCCCTTCTTGATCGCGGCGGAGATTTTCGCGTTGCCGATGGCGTCGAGGCCGCGCAGCACGATGCTGCCCGTCATCTTCTGCACCTCGGTCTTCAGCACGGCGGGGCCGATGACGGGGGCGTCCTTCTCCTGCCCTGCCAGCCCGCACAGCAGCACCCCGCCGGCGGCGAACGCGGCGAGGAAGCCGGGGGCCATGACGTACAGCCACAGGGCGAACCCCGCCCCGAACACGGCGGACACCACGGCGACCAGGCCGCGGAGGCGTACCCGGTTGGCGCGCAGCCGGGACAGGGTCATGTACTCGACGGCGTCCTCGGCCCGCACAGCGGCTTCCCGCAGCGGTGCGGCCTCCCGGTCCCACACCCACCGGTTGGTGTCCGCGACGAACCGGCAGGCGCCGCGGGGAGCCATGAGGCTCAGGCGCAGGGCGTAGACGGGCAGGCGCACCCCGTGGAACAGGGTGGCGTATCCGGCGTTCGCCCCGGCGTGCTTCGTGGTGGCCAGGAAGTCGGGCTTGTTCGTCAGCCAGGGAGCGAGGATCGGGCGCCGCTTCTCCTGCGTCACCCCAGGTGAGGGCAGGTCCGGGTTGTCGACCGCGACCGGTGCGGCGGGTTCGGCGGTGTCCTGGGTGGTCGAGGCCGGCTGCTCGGCGCGGGCCTCGGGGACGGCCTCCGGGGGGATGGGGTGGAGCTTGGCGAGGGTGTGCCCGTTCACGGGGCCGATTTCGGTATCCGTCATGATGGTCTCTCCTGCTGGTCTGTTGGCTGCGCAGGGGCACGGGGCGGCCGGTTGTCTTGGCGGATTCGCGGCCGCCCCGTGGTGCAGCTACTGGTTCTCGGCCTTGCTGACGGCCCGCTCGGACCGCTTGAGCCGCTGTTCGGCGTCCCGCAGCGTCTGCTTGGCGGCGGCCCTGTCGGTGCGGCTCGCGGTGCGCACGGCGGCCTTGGCCTGGGCGACGGCCTGCCGGTCGCTCTCCTGCACGGAGTACAGGGCGTTCAGCTCCCGCTGTCCGCGCTCGGCGGCGGCCTGGTCGATGCGCTCGATCTGATGCTGCAACGCCGGGTCCACGCAGTCCGCGAGGGCCTGCTTGAAGCCCTTGCGGAACAGCTTGCCGCGCTGGCGGGACTCGGCTCGGGTGTAGCCGTACATGGCGGATCTCCTCGGAGTGTTGGTTCGCTCGGGGGTGGGGGTTAGCGCTTGGTGCCGCCGTGCCACCACGACACCTTCTCGGCGGCGTCGTTGGCGGCCTGGTTGAGCCGCTGATACTCGGGGGTCTCGTCCCTGACCCCGGCCTTGAACTCGCGGTCCGTGTTGTCGTTGAGGGCCTTGTCGGCGGCCTTCAGGTCGGCGATCGCGGCCTTCTCGGCGGGGGTCTTCCTGAACACGCCCATGGGGTTGCCTTTCGGTACGGGGTCCGGCTGTTCCGGGCCTCCCTGCCGCCACCAGCCAGCGGGGGCTGGTGACGACAGGGCGAGCCGGGGTCAGGTGCGGGCGAGGGCGGCGTCGAGGATGCTGGCGTGGTCGGCGGCCAACTGGCGGGCGGCACGATTACGGGCACTCATGACGGTGGTTCCTTCCGGACGGATGGGCTGGTCAGGGCGGTTACTTGGGCTTGATGTCCTGCCACACGCTGCGCAGGACGAGGACACAGATGGCCAGGGCGACGGCGGTGATGGCGACGGCCACGGCGGACAAGGCCACGGTGATCAGAAAGACGGACCCGCCGACCCCAATCCCGATCCACTTCGCGGCGCCGCCGTTGGACGGTGCGGCGGGGGCGGGCGGCGGGGGCTGCTGGGTGCGCTGCTGCGCCTGGAGCGCCGCGAGGATGAGCGCGACCTGCTCGCTGTTCGCCTGCGCGTCGACCGCGTCGCGCGCGGCCTTCTCGATGTCGCTCACGCGTAGCCGCCTTCCATGGGCCTCTCGTCGCTGCCGGGGCCGGTCTTCTTCTCGCGGCTGAGGACGGTGCGGACGTAGGCGTCATCGGTGGTGATGCGGTTGATGCGCTTCACCCGGTCGACGACATCGGCGGCCTTGAAGTCGGGGCCGAGAACGGCGGCGGCCTGGAGGATCGCCTGCGCCTTGGTGAGGGCGGGCGGGCCTGTGACCTGCGGCGCATCACCCGCATCATTGAGCGCATCAGGGTGCGCATCATCCGTATCGTCGCGGTCGACGGTGATGCGGTCGGGCTGTCCGTGGAGGACGAGGGCGACCTGGACGGCGTCGACGATGACCCCGTAGGTGACGAGCATTGAGGCCAGCTCGGCGGGGGGCGTATCAGGGTGCGCATCATGCGCGACACGGATCGCGTCAGCCGGGTCCATCTCGGCGAAGCGGCGCCGCAGGACTTCGGTGGCGCTGTGCCGCACCGGGGGGGCCACGGTTGTTACGGCCGCGGTGGCCGGGAGGGCGTACATGTCGGCGAGGGCCGCGCCGGCTCCCAGGGTCAACTGCTCCCGCTGGACGCCGACCAGGCTGTGGCCGAGCTGGGCGTCACCGTGGCCGACCCGGCGGGCCAGGCGCCACGACGCCCGCGTCGACCACCACTTGACCCGCTTGTCCGGGTGCTTCGCCGCACGCGCCTGGTGGTAGGCCAGGCGCTGCATCGTCGCGGCGTTGCGGCGCTGGGCTTCCATGTCGATGCCGGTGGTGAAGACGACGACCCGACGGGCCAGGAACCCGAGTCCTTCGGCGGCGGCGGACATGGCCAGCGGTGTCATGCCGTAGACGGCGGCCTCGGTGTAGTTGTCGGCGACGACCACCCCGGTCAGCCCGGCCCCGATGGGGGTGATCCACAGGCCGAGGCGGACGGGTGCGGGGGCGGCCTGGCCGAGCATGGTGACGCCGACCATGAGGAGGGCGAGGACGAGGGTGACGCCTTCCCCGGCGGCAACGACGCCGATGGCGGTCGCGGCCCGGTTGAACTCGGCGGCGATGTTGCTGTAGGTGCCCCAGCCGCCGAGACCGCCGACGGCGACCATCGGCACAGCGGCGGCGGACAGGACGATCGCCTGCCCCCTGGTGAGCTGGGTGGTCACTTGCCCTCACCTCCGCGGGCCTGCATCGCGGTGAGCTGGCGGGCGTAGACGCGCAGGGTCGCGGCGTGCTCGATGAGGGCGTCGGCGACACGGACCAGACCGGGCGGGTCGAACTCGTGCCACTCGTCCATCTCGATCGCGGCCATCACCTGGCTGTTGGTGGGGCTGAACGGCCTCCACACGAACCCGACGGGCAGCGTGAGGACCGGGCCGTGGCAGTCGGTGGGGACGACCAGGTGGGTTTCGGCGCCGGAGTGCTCGATGTCCTCGCGGTAGGCCTCGCCGGTGTGGTCGGCGGTGCACCAGTCGGGTTCGGTGACCTGGACGTCGCCGTGGTCGGCGGTGGGGATGCTGATGTGCCGGGGCTTCATCGGCCGGCCTCCTGGTCGAGGGCGGCGACGAGCTGGCGCAGGCGCATCTCCAGGCTGACGGCGGCGGCGATCATCGCGTCGGGGTCGTGGAGGTTCGCGGTGGACTTTTCGGCGAGCACGGAGCGGGCGAGGCGGAGGGCCGTGTCGAGGGACGGCACCCAGCCGTCGTCGTCCGGGTCGCGGAGCGGGGCGTGGAAGGCGCTGGTGTCGACGCTCATCGGACACCACCGGTGAGGGAGGGGGCGGCGGTGCGGAAGCCGGTGGCGGTGGGGGTGTAGTAGCCGGCGGCCTGGTCCATGGGGCGGTTGGCGTACTGCCAGTCACCGAGGTCGGTGGGCCGCTCCATGGTGTTCTTCTTGAGCCGGAAGTGGCCGGCGACGGTGCGGCGGGCGATGGTGGCGACCCAGTTGAACGTCTGGGCGTCGGTGGTGGCCTCGCACTTGTGGAGGTGGAGCCACACCTGGGTGAACGCCTCGGCGGTGAGGTCGTCGGTGAGGTGCTTGTCATCGGCGTTGAAGATGCGGCTGCCGACGAGCGCGGTGATGCGCGGCAGGTAGGCGGTGTAGATGGTGGCGAAGCGCTCGTTGAGCTGCTGCGCGGGGCTGATCGCGGTGGTGGCCGCGGGCATGGCAGAGTTAGCCATAACCGTCTCCTTGGTTGGTCAAGGTTGGCGGTAGGAACCGGCCGCGTTGACGCGCGTCCGGCACCCCGAGTAGTCACCCTCCGGCGGGCGGTGCAGTCGCCTTAGCCGGGGGGCCTACTTGTTTTGATCTTCAGTTGTGGGCTTGGTCGGCGGTGCAGTCGCCGTTCCGTAGTCCCTGATCGCGTTCTGTACTGCGGTGGTGCTGACCCCGATCTCTCGGGCGACAGCGGCCTGGCTTCCCAGCTCGGCCACGCCGTCCTGAAGTGCGTGTGCTCTCCGGATAGCGCTGGCCCGCAGCTCGTCTTGCAGGTCCCTCTGTCGCCGTTTTTCATCAGCGACTCTCTTGCGCCATGAGCTGTTGGGCACAAACGGAACGCTACTGCAACCCGAGGTTGTAGGCAAGGTGTCACGCCGTGCTTTGCGCCTTCGTGTCCGCGTCGACCCACGACTTCAACTGCGCCCACACATACGGCGGGTACGAGCACGTGCACCACGGGCAGACGATCGCCTTCTCGCCCGGCGCCAAGCGCAGCACCGCCCCGCAGATCATCCCCGAAGGGTCGACCGCCGGACAGTTCCCCACCCGCTGCCCAAGCCCCACAGCGGGCCTCGGGGCGATGATCGTGCGGAGCGAGTCGACCAGGTCGCGGATGTCCTTCGCGAAGTACCCAGCCGCCGGCCACGACACCGCGATCCACGACATGTTCGCCAGCAGCCCGGCCACCGCGGCCTGCAAGCGGACGTCGACCCCGCCCGAGGATGTGGCCACCGTGTGGCCACGGTCCCGGCGGACGTCAGCCAGCCACCGTTCGGCGACCCCGACGATGCCGCCTGGGCCTCGGAGGTCCAGGATGTCCTCGTCGACCGGCAGCCGGGCGGGCCCGCCCTTCCCGGACCGGCCCTGCCCGACCCCGCCGGCCGGGCGGAGGAACGGGCCCAGGCCCCGGTAGAGGGCGGGCAGGGACTGGACCCGCACCTCGGTGGCCTTCGTGCAGCCGACGCACAGGTAGCTGCCGGTCGGCTCGGGCTTCTCGCACAGCAGACAGTCAGACACGAACATCTCCTCGGTGAGCTCGCAGCGTCATCCAGATATGCAGGTGGCCACACGATGGGGTGTGGTCAGCCCCCCATCCGCTTCCTGCCTCTTGGTGGTGCGTTGTGGAGGTATGACCAACCAGCGCTCTCCGGAACAGTTGACAACCAGCGAGGTCATGAGCCGGTATGGCCTTACCCGAGATGCCCTTAAAAGGTGGCAAACCAATAGGAAGATCACGCCTATCGGGAAAGCGGGCAAGCGCAGAATGAACGTGTACCTCGACACGGACGTCGAAGCCGTTCTGCACCGAAGCGGAAGGTTGGTTCCTGGTCAACCCACCAACCAAGAGCCGCTGCCCAGCCCCCAGGAGCCGCAGGCGGAAGGTCGTGTTGCACAACTCGAACGCGAGCTCGCGGATGCGAGAACGGAGCTGGCGAATGTGAGAAAAGAGCTGACGAAAGCTAGGAACGACGGGCGTGAGTTTCAGGCGATCGCGGGGAGACTCATGAACATGCTCCGCTGATGCCAGTACGGTCACGCCCTCGCTTTGATCAGGACGGTGAAGCATCGGAGTCACCACGATCGGCTGGGTCTGCACTACGCAGGTGGTTGGTGATGGCGTCGCGCAGTTGGACCAGGTGCTCCGGAGTGAGGCCGATCTCAACCGACCACTGCTGGGTGTCCAGGTAGGTGATCTCCGGCAGGTACAGCACCACGTCACCGTCAGAGGTGGTCGCAAACTGAACATTTTGCGGGTCATAGTCGGTGTTCACGTGTCCCCCCACGTCCGGCTGCTGGTGTAGATCGGCCGCTCGAACCGCAGCGGTACGTCGACCGCCCGGCGATGGGCGAGCCGACAGGCGAGGAACTGGCTGTAGAACCTGTCCGCCGCCGTGAGGCGCAGCGCCTGCCGGGCGGCGGACCGCTCGCCGAACTCCGCCCCGGCGGCAACCACCGACAGGCCGATGGCAACCCCCACCTCCATGCCCAAGATCAGGGCGGTCGTGCTGTCCACGCTCGTCTCCTCGATCAGAAGGGCGGCTCGTCGGAGTAGCCCGCCGCGGGCGCCGCCGACCCCCGCGGCGCAACTGCGGCCGCGGGTTGATTGCTGCCCCACCCGCCCTGCTGCGGGGGCTGCTGCTGACCGGCGGGCTTGGCCCCGGCCCACGCGTCGCCCTGCGCCTGGCCGGCGTTCCCGGACGGGTTCTTCGTGACCGCGGCCGAGGCGCGCAGCAACGACGGGCCGACCTCCTCGACGTCGATCTCGTACACGGTGCGCTTCACCTGCTCGCGGTCCTCATACGACCGCTGCTTCAGCCGGCCCTGCACGATGACCCGCATCCCGCGCTTCAGAGTCTCGGCCGCGTTCTCGGCCTGCTGCCGCCACACAGAGCAGGTCAGGAACAGGCCTTCGCCGTCCTCCCACTCGTTGGTCGTCTTGCTGAAGACGCGGGGGGTGGACGCCACCCGGAATCTCGCGACGGCGGTACCGGCCGGGGTGAAGCGCAGCTCGGGGTCGTCGACCAGGTTGCCGACGATCGTGATCGTGGTCTCGCCTGCCATGGGGATCTCCTTCGGGGCAAGGTGGTGACACTGTCACCACCTGGGATGCTGGGTGGGTGGCCGGGCCCGATATCCGCGGGGCCGGCCCGTCGTGCGGTCAGGCGCTGATGGTGATGACACCGAGAGGCTCGACTGCCGGCTCCACCGGTTCGGCGTGGAGGCAGTACGGGCAGCTGCAGGTGTGGTCGCTGTAGAGGTTGGCCTCTTCGATGAGGTCGACCCGCCCGTGGGCGGCGTCTCCGTCGGCCCCGAACTTCGCGGCGCGGAGGTCGCGGACCAGGGCTTCGATGTCGTCGAGGGCGGCAGCGGTGAGGTCGGGTTCTTTGTCGTAGCCGCGGACCCGGAGGTCGGCGTGCGCGCCGACGAGGGTGTGGGCGGCCATCGTGAGCCGGTCCTGCCAGTGGTCAAGCTCGGACATCAGGCTTTCCTCCATTAATTCCATGCGATGGGGACGTTCAAGGTGGGAGGCGTGGGGCTGGGCTGAGTGACGAGACCCAGCCCCATTGATTACGCAGAGTAATATTTAGTTGAAAATAGGCTTACGGAGAGTTCTGGAGGTAAAGCAGGGGCCCGCTACGCCGCACCGCGAGGCGTGGAATTAATGGAGATAACCCGGCTCCCCTTGCTCGTTACGTCCGGATGCGTCACGAAGCGCGGCTTCTGCGGGCGGCCTCGCTGACCCTCTTTCCGCTCGGGTGGGTCGATCTGCCGCACCCACCCCGAGCGCGCGAGCAGGTCGAGCGCGTCGTTGACGTCAGCCATCTCCGTGCACCACGCCTGACCCCGCACGCCCTTCTCGACATCACCTGCCGAGAAGCGGCCCTCGATGTCCTTGCGGCGCAGCCAGTCCAGGACCGCGCGGGCGGGACCCAGCTTCGACTGGCGCTCGGCCGACATCAGGTCGGCGACGAGCCGAGCGTGAGAGATCAGATACGGGACGAGCGACACGGCGTCGTCCATCACGTCGCCCGGCACGACCAGCGCTTCGGGGTTGTCGAACAGCGTGAGCACCGCGGCGATCCGCAGGACCTGGCCGGGCAGCTTCTTGGCCCAGCCCTCGATCGAGGACAGGTCGCCGTGCGCCTTGTGCCGGGGCTCCAGCGTCTCCCAGAACGCGCGGAAGGACTCCTTGGCCTTGGCGTCGAGCTGCATCTCCAGCGGCTCGTCGCTGTCCCAGATCGTCGACATCATGGCCTTGACCCGCGCGGCCCACGCCTGGCTGATCGCGGGCGGGATGGGGTCGGTGTCGTAGACCCGGTCGCCGACCCTGCTGGTGGGCATGGAGAAGATGAACCGGGCCATCAGGCCGCGGGCCTGGAACACGTCGCCGGTCTCACCCATGCCGGTGAGGAACCCCGGCTGGACGGCCAAGCCTAGGGTCAGGCTGGGGCGTTCAAGAAGGAGCGGTTGCCCGCTCTTCCGGTTCACGGCGTGCGGCTCGTGGCTCCACGCCTTGAGGACGATCTCGGGGTTGGCGTTCTTGCTGTACCGGCCGCCGACGTTGCCGAGGAAGGAGCTCTCGGTGGAGAGGATGGCCAGCCGCTCGCCCTGCTGGGCGATGAGGTCGGCCGCCGCTTCCGGGGTGGTGTCGTCGGCAATTAGCTGGGTGAACGTCCGTGGCTCGCCAAGCGCTTCGAGTTCGTCGCGGGCCGCGTCGAGGAGTGCCCGCGCGTTCTTCCGTTTCGCTGGGTCGCTGGCCTTGATGACTTTCGACTCGGCGTCGGCCACGCAGGCTTCAGCGATGCGCCGGTCCTGCTGGTCGCGGGCAACGGCCGACGTGTCCTCGATGCGGCGCCGCTTCTGTTCCTCGAAGATGGGCTTGGCCATGAGCCCGAGCGCCGGTGACTTCATCTCGCCGGGCGCGGCCACGGGCATCGTGTACAGGGTGACGGGCTCGGACCAGTCCGGCTTGGGGCTGACAGATCGGCGGCCCCCAATCGCCGTGGATGCGACGGCCATGCCTAGCCAGGCGGGCAGGTCTACGGGGACCTGGAGGCTGTCAGACACGGCCTGTGCCATTGTGCCGATGTCGCGCAGTCGGGTGGGGTCGAGTGAGGGTGCGGGTGGCGGGTCCAGCGGGACTGGCTCTTCCCAGTCGAGCAGGTCCTCCGGGTGGACGCCCTGGTCCCACGTGGGGGGTGCGACGTTCGACTTCCACCGGGGTGCGGTTGTCACGCGGCCACCGCCGGGTCGCTGGGGTACGGGATGGGTGCCCACACCTGGTCGAAGTCGGTGTCGTGGTGCCCGGCGGCGAAGTGGTCGGCGGCGTCCTTGCCGGTGCGGGCCTGGACGACGTACACGGAGCGGGCCAGGCCGCGCAGGGTGTCGACGACGTGGAGGGCGTGCTTCTGTCCGGGCTCGTCGCGGTCGGCGACGATGGTGACGTCGGCCCCTTCCAGGAACTGCGCGTGCTCGGTGGTCCAGCGTCCGGCGCCGGCGGCGTTGCACGTGGCGGCCAGGCCGTGGTCGACGAGGGCGTGAACGTCCTTCTCCCCTTCGGCGATCCAGATGACCCGGTCGCTCTCCTTCGCGGCGATCAGCTCGGGCAGCCGGTAGGGGACGACGCGGACAAGGCGGTTGCCTTCCTTGTCGTTGAGGGACCAGCGGCGCCCGGACTTCGTGGTGTCGTCGGGCCGCCACTGGGCGAAGCACTTGTGGTCGCACCGGGTGACGCCGTGGACGGTGCGACCGTTCTCGTCCCGGTAGGCGTACTGGGCAGTGCGCTTGTGGTCGCGGTCGCGGCAGGGGATCCACGTGTCGTCGGCGGGCCGCTGCTGGCGGCGCTCTTCCTGCGGGAGCGGCTCGTCGTAGCAGTCGGCTTCGGTCCAGCCGATCGCGGTGAGGAAGTCGGCGTTGCCCTGGCAGACGTGGCACCAGACGACGACGTTGTTGTTGTTGCCCCGGCGGATGGCGACGCTGTCGTCGGCCGTGCCGTTGTGGCAGATGCCCCTGGTGCGGATGGCTCCGCCTCGGTACCGGGTGGGTTCGCCCATGCTGCCGAGGAGGTCGGCGAGCCTGTTGAAGGCGATTGTGTCGTTCACGAACGTGCTCTCTTCTGCGAGCTGGGTTGGGGTGGCCGAAGAGGGCCGGGGTGTGGGGGCACCCCGGCCTGGTTGGGTCACCCGGTGTTGCGCAGCCGTTGGTCGATCTCGTCGGCGAGAGCGACGACGGCGTTGATCCACCGGCGCTTCGCGGCGTGGCGGCAGACCTGGCTGGGCTGGGCCTCCAAGTCGGCGCGAATGGAGTCGAGGACCAGGTGGAAGCGGGCCTGCTCGGCGGTGTACGCGAGGTGCTGTTCACCCTGCTCGTGCGACTGCGGGAGTGCAGTGGAGGCGACGGCCGGCCACTGGCCGGGGCGGCGTTCGGTCATGCTGCCTTCTCCTTCGGCGTGGCCGGCTGGGTGAGTGCGGCGCGGATGGTCGCGCGCTGTTGGTCGGACAGGGGCGGCGCGGCGTCGACGATGCGGCGGATGCGCGCCCAGTAGGCGGCGTCGCCGTGAGTGACTCCGGGCGGTCGGCCAGGGATGTCCATTCCGGTCATGCCTGGCCTCCAGCGAGCTGGTCGGCGGCGAGGTCGAGCTGGTCGGCGAGGTCGCGCATCTGCTCGGCCAAGTCACGGACCTGCTGGGGGCGGGTCATGTGGCGGCGCAGGTTGACGGAGTGCTGCGAGTAGCCGAAGGCGACGATGTACGGCCGGTGGCCGGTGATCGCGACGTACTCAACGGGAAGCACGGCGCCGTCGTCGAAGGTCACCTGGCCGAGCTCGACCGAGCAGGTGTCGTCGTAGTGCCAGTGGCCGTCGCAACCGGGGATGAGGCAGCCCGAGGCCGGGCGGCCCAGTTTGTCCTGGGCCGCCGCGGTGGTGGTCTCGGTCATGCGCTGACCGCCTTGACCCAGGCGTCGCGGGCCTGCTCGGTGATGTCGGTGAACTGGACCTCGAACGGGGCGGGGAGGCCGCTGACGTCGAGGTCGAGGGTCTTCGCGATGAGGTACCGGACGAGAGTGTCGGTGACGCGGTGGTCCCGGCCGGGCGAGGTGAGGATGGTGGTCTTCCCGCCGTTGCCGATGTGGACGCCGCCGTAGAAGTTGGTGTCGGTGATCGACGACTCGAAGACGGTGATGTCCAGGGCGGTGAGGACCTGGTCGAGGGGCAGGTTCATGATCTGCGCGACGGTGGCCGTGCTCCGGGTTATGACCGATTCCGTCTGTCCGGGTGCCGCCTGTCGGTCCTGCTCGGCGTTGCTTACACTCGTCATTGAGTGCCTCGCTTTCTTGCTGTTCATGCGGTGGGGACGGAGTGCTCGTTCGAAGCCGTTGCGGTGGCCGCCGCGACGGCTTCGCTGTTTTCCGGGGTGAGCCGGAGGAATCGGTGGAGATCGACGGTCCGCACGACTCGGCGTCGGCCGAGGCGGATGACCTCCAGGTCGCCGGGGAGACGGTTCTCGGCGGCCAACTGGTAGGTGGTGGACTCGGCGAGGCCGAGCGCTTTCCCGACGGTCGGCCACAGGGGGACGAGCGCGGGCAGGTCGAGGATCTCGGCGACCGAGAGGCCGGCCGTCACGCGGTCTTTTCGGTCTGCTTGTCGGCGAGCGAGCGCTCGAAACGCTCGATCTCGGCCTGGGAGTAGAGGATGCGGCGTCCGACCTTGACGCCCTTCGGGCCGTAGCCGATGTGTCGCCAGTAGCGAACCGTGCTGGCGGCTGTGCGGTACCTGGCGGCCACGTCAGCCGTGGTTAGGTACTCGCTTCCGCCGTTGGTGAGCAGCATGGACACCGCTCAACCCCCTCACGCTGTAGGCGGGCTGGACACCACGAGTATGTACCCGATGATGGCGTACTGGCAACACACAACGTCAGCGTGTAGCGTGCCCTGCATGAAAGGTGTTGATTGCGTTGGACGCTGAAGACTCGGTACCGGCCCCCGACGAGGTGGAGAAGCTGTTCCTTCGCCGCGTTCGGACTCGGCGGATTGAGATGGGGCTATCGCAGGGCGACCTGGCGCAGCGCGCCAACGCCCTAGGGGTGCCGCTGTATCAACAGACGATCGCGAAATTGGAGTCCGGGCACAGGTCGCTCAAATTCGCGGAGGCCGAGGCCCTTGCCCGCGCACTAGAGACGACAGTTCCGGAGCTGTACTCCAGTGAAGACGTGAAGAAGCGACAGCCATTCCGCAAGGCACCGGAGACCGCCGACCAACTCCGGGCTTCGATCGATAGTCTTGAGCTGGCCATTGCTTACATGGCGCGCGAAACTCACGAGGCGGTACAGAGAGAGAACGAGGCAAAAGAAGCTGCTGATCAGGCACAACAGAAGGTCGCGGCGGCCTCGATGGCCCGGAGGCAGCGAGAAGAGCGAGAAATGCACGCTCGAACTCAACTGCACCTGACGCAGACAAGATTGCGGCTTCTAGAGGCAGCCCATAATTCAATCGGTCACGCTCTACGAAGCCGCCGACACGAGTTGCTTCTAGGTATCGAGGAGGTAGCGGCCGCTACTCGACTTCGATCCGATGTAATCGCGGCAATTGAGGCAGAGGACTTTAGTTTTGCCCGCACTAGCAAGGCCGCTCCTGACGTCTATGCCCGCGGTGTGATCCGAGTTCTCGCCGAGTACCTGGGGTTGGATGGCAACGCTCTGGTCGATCTCTATGATCGGGAGCATTCAAGCCAAACCAGCAGGGAGTAACCCATGAAGGGTTCGACGTACCGTCGTTGCTACTGCCGGGACGATGACGGCAAGGTGCTGGGCAAGGCGTGCCCGCAGTTGTCGTCGCGCCGGCACGGGGTCTACGCGGTACGCCAGGAGCTGCCCGCCCGCGGCGACGGCACCCGCCGGTCGTTCTCCCGCTCCGGGTACGAGACCGCGAAGAAGGCGCAGGAGGACCTCGACCGGGTCCGCGCCCTCCTCGACCTCCCCGACGGGGACGACGCCGACGGCCAGGTCCGCATCGGGGACCTGCTGGAGAACGTCAGCAAGGACAAGAAGGCGCCGCTGCCCGACCTGGAGCAGACACGGCGCCGCTTCCGTGCCGGGCAGTCCCTCACCAGCCGCCTAACCGTCGGGGACTGGCTGGACGAGTGGCTGGAGGCGAAGCGCCGACGCAAGACGACGCTCACCGGTTACGCCTCCCACATACGTGTCCACCTGCGCCCCCGCATCGGGCACCTCCAACTGGACCGGCTGAACGTCGGGCACCTGGTGGAGATGTTCGACGCGATCAACGACGCCAACGAGGTCATCGAGGCGGAGAACGCGGAGCGGCGCGAGCAGGAGCGGCGGGCGACGTGGGGGAAGAGATCCCGGCCACCGGAGTCGGAGACCGGGCGCCTGGCCGCCGAGCGGGAGAAGCTCGCCGCGATGCCTCCCTACCGTCGGGTCACGGGGCCGGCGACTCAGCAGCGGATTCGGGCGACGCTGCGCTCCGCGCTGAACACGGCGATCTCGAACCAGATGCTGACGTTCAATCCGGCCTCGCACGTGGAGTTGGCATCGGGGAAGCGGCCGAAGGCCCTGCTGTGGACAACCGAGCACGTCGAGAGGTGGCGGGCTACGGGTGAGAAGCCGTCAGGGGTGATGGTGTGGACGCCCGTGCAGGTGGGCCAGTTTCTCGACCACGCCGAGCAGGACCGGCTGTACGCCCTGTTCTGCCTCATCGCGTTCCGGGGGCTTCGCCGCGGTGAGGCGGTCGGGCAGGCCTGGGCCGACATCGACTTGGCGAACGGCACCCTGCGCGTCTCCAAGACCATCATTCAGGACGGGTGGACGCCGGTGGAGAGCCTCCCGAAGACGGAGGACAGCCAGGCCGTCATCGCCCTGGGCCCCGCCATGGTGGAGACGCTGCGCGAGCACCGGGAGCGTCAGGCTCTGGAGCGGGCGGTGTGCGAGGAGAAGCGGCTGCCGTGGACGGACACCGGGAAGGTGTTCGTCCAGGAGGACGGGACGTGGCTGCACCCGGAGAAGGTGTCGGACGTGTTCCGTCGCCTGACGCGGGAGGCGGACCTGCCCCCGATCAACCTGCGGGACCTGCGGCATGTGGCGGCGACGCTGATCCACGCGGGCGGCGGGGACCTGCACGCCATCAAGGAGACGCTGCGGCACGGGACGATCCAGTTGGCCGGCGACACGTATACGAGCCTGCTGCCCCAGGTCGACCAGGAGGTGGCGAGGAAGGCCGAGTCGGTCGTCCCCCGTGCCCGGCGGTCGAGGTCTGGCGACACATCCGCTCACGCACCGCTCACGCAGGGCCCCTGAAACGCAGAAGCGCCCCACTGTGGTCTAAACCACTTGGGGCGCTCCGATGCTGGTAGGAACGTTCCTGCCAGTCACCGTGATGGTGGGGCGGGTGGGACTCGAACCCACGGCCGACGGATTATGAGTCCGCTGCTCTAACCGGCTGAGCTACCGCCCCTTTTCGGCGTGGCGCGTACATGTGTGCGCACCGTCTGCCGCAGCATAGCCGGTCATACGATCTCTCGCCTCGGGTGGTCGGCCACGCCTGATCTTGAGGACTGCGCTGCCCGCCGCCCGGTTCCGGGCGGGGCCGCGGAGACTCGAAAGAGTGGTCCGCGGGCCCCGGCGGCGCCGGTGGCGGGCACACGAAAAAGGACCCCGAAGGGCCCTCTCCCGCATCGCTCCCCCGACTGGACTCGAACCAGTAACCCTCCGGTTAACAGCCGAATGCTCTGCCAATTGAGCTACAGGGGATCGCGCTCCCCCGACTGGACTCGAACCAGTAACCTGCCGGTTAACAGCCGGCTGCTCTGCCAATTGAGCTACAGGGGATTGCTGCGGTGCTGCGAAAACCTACCTGCCTGGCGGCTGCCGGGCGGCGCGCGTTCGCTGCGACACATACATTAGCGCAAGCAGGGGGGTGCTCCGCCAATCGGTCTCGCTCGGGGTGATCTCGGGCTCTGCGGGTAGGCGGGCTGCACACGTCGCACCAAGCGTAGGAAGGGTGGCAGCCATGCGGTACCGGCTCACGTTCATCGCCGGAGTGGCCCTCGGTTACGTGCTCGGCACGCGAGCCGGGCGCGAGCGTTACGAGCAGTTGAGGAAGTCGGCCCGGCGGTTCACGGAGAACCCCGCCGTGCGCAACGCCGCCGAGAGCGCCGCGCACAGCGGGCGGGACATCGCCGGCAAGGCGTACCACTCGGTGAGCGACAAGGTCGGCGACCGGGTGCCGGTCTCCGTGGCCGAGCGGGTCCGGTCGCTGCGGGAGCGGAGCGGGCGGAACGGCACGGACGACTGGGGGACCACCAACACCTAGAGCCCCTCGTTCGGATCAGGCCGGGCCCGCCGGGTGCGGCACGGTCCGAACGGAAGAGCCCGGCGTCGCCCCGCGTCCGGCGGCGGTTGCGGGAATCACCCCGAGGTGCGGCAGAATCTCCCCATGGGCATAGTCGCGGGGTTGGACAGTTCTTCCGCCTTCACTCACATCGTCGTCTGCGACACGGACACGGGCGCCGTGCTGCGCCAGGGGTACGCCGCCCATCCGGTCGAGGCCAAGGCCGCCGAGGTCGATCCGCAGGCCTGGCTGCTCTCGCTCGGTGAGGCGGCCTCCGGCGGGCTGCTCGAAGGCGTGCAGGCCATCGGGGTCTCCGCCCAGCAGCACGGCCTCCTGCCGTTGGACCGGCAGGGCAATCTCGTACGTCCCGCCCTGCTCGGCAACGACCGGCGGGCGCAGGCCGCCGCGGTGGAGCTGGTCGACGCGCTGGGCGGGCGGCAGCCCTGGGCCGAGGCGGTCGGGGCGGTGCCGCAGGCCGCTCAGCCGGTGGCGAAGCTGCGCTGGATGGCGCGGCACGAGCCGGAGAACGCCCGACAGGTCGCCGCCGTGCTCCAGCCGCACGACTGGCTGGTGTGGCAGCTCCTGGGGCGGCCCGCCCGCCGGACCACCGACCGGGGCGCGGCCTCCGGCACCGGCTACTGGTCGGCCGGCTCCGCCTCCTACCGGCCCGACCTGGTGGAGCTGGCCCTCGGCCACACCGCCGCCCTGCCCGAGGTGCTCGGCCCCGCCGACTCCGCCGGGACGACGCCCGAGGGGCTGCTGATCTCCGCGGGCACCGGCGAGACGATGGCCGCGGCCTTCGGGCTCGGGGTCGCGGTGGGCGACGCCGTGGTCTCGCTGGGGGCCTCCGGGTCCGTCATGGCGGTCCACCACGAGGCCCTCGCCGATCCGGACGGGATGATCACCTCGTTCGCCGACGCCACCGGTATGCACCTGCCGGTGGTGCACACCTCCAATGCCGTACGGACGTTGCGCGGCACCGCCGAGATGCTGGGCGCGGACGGGCTCGACGAGCTCTCGGCGCTCGCGCTGAAGTCGACGCCCGGCGCGTCCGGGCTGGTGCTGCTGCCGTATCTGGAGGGCGAGCGCACGCCGCGCCTCCCCCTCGCCGCGGGCACCCTGACCGGGCTGCGGCGCGAGTCGATGAAGCCCGAGCACTTGGCGCGGGCCGCGTTCGAGGGCATGTTGTGCTCGCTGGCCGACGCCCTGGACGTGCTGCGCGGGCGCGGGGTGGAGGTGCGCCGGGTGTTCCTGCTGGGCGCGGCCGCCGAGCTTCCGGCCGTGCAGGCGCTGGCCCCGGCCGTGTTCGGCACGCAGGTCGTGGTGCCGCAGCCCGCCCAGTACGCGGCGATCGGCGCGGCGCGGCAGGCGGCCTGGGCGCTGGGGGTCTCCCAGGGCTCCCTGGACCCGCGCACTCCCCCGCCGTGGCAGGGCGCGGCCGCCCAGGTGCTGGAGCCCGGCGAGGAGTCGGCGGCCGGGCGGGCGGTGCGTCAGCAGTACGGGGCCACCCGCGACCAGATCCATCCCGGAGCCTTCGGCGGCGCGCACCCGGAGTGAGCCCGAGCCCGCGCGGGGGGTGCCCGTCGCGCGGGCTGCGGGGCGCGGGGGGTCGCAACGCGCCGCGCACGCGGGCGTGACCCAGCCTTGACCTGAGCTTGGGGAAAAGCGTTCGCCCGCGAGTACGGCGTACGCGAAACTGAGGCGGCTCCCTGCCCTCCGCCGACTCCGAGAGACCCGTGTGCTCATAAAACTCCTGCGGTCCCACCTGGGCCCGTACAAGAAACCCATCGTGCTGCTGGTCCTGCTCCAGTTGCTCCAGACCTGCGCCACCCTGTATCTGCCCAGCCTCAACGCGGACATCATCGACAACGGCGTGGTCGTGGGCGATACGGGCTACATCCTGGAGTTCGGCGGCATCATGATCGCCGTCAGCGTCTTCCAGGTCCTCTGCAACGTCGGCGCCGTGTACTACGGGGCCCGGACCGCCTCCGCGCTCGGGCGCGACGTGCGGGCCGCCGTCTTCGACCGGGTGCAGTCCTTCTCCGCGCGCGAGCTGGGGCGGTTCGGGGCGCCCACGCTGATCACCCGGACCACCAACGACGTCCAGCAGATCCAGACGCTGGTGCTGATGGCGTTCACGCTGATGGTGTCGGCCCCGATCATGTGCGTCGGCGGCATCCTGATGGCGCTCGGCCAGGACGTGCCGCTGTCGGCGGTGCTGCTGGCGGTGGTGCCGGTGCTCGGCGTCTCGGTGAGCCTCATCGTGAGGAGGATGCGGCCGCTGTTCCGCACGATGCAGGAGCGGTTGGACGGGGTGAACCGGGTGCTGCGCGAGCAGATCACCGGCAACCGCGTCATCCGGGCCTTCGTCCGGGACGGGTACGAGGAGGAGCGGTTCCGGGGCGCGAACACCGAGCTGACCGACGTGTCGCTGGCGACCGGGCGGCTGATGGCCCTGATGTTCCCGACGGTGATGACGGTGGTCAACCTGTCGTCGATCGCGGTCGTCTGGTTCGGCGCGCACCGCATCGACGGCGGCGGGATGCAGATCGGTGCGCTGACCGCGTTCCTCGCCTACCTGATGCAGATCGTGATGGCCGTGATGATGGCCACGTTCATGTTCATGATGGTCCCGCGCGCCGAGGTGTGCGCCGAGCGCATCGAGGAGGTCCTGGGGACCGATTCGAGCGTGGTGCCGCCCGTCGCGCCGGTCACCGAGCTGCGCCGGCACGGTCATCTGGAGCTGCGCGGCGCGGAGTTCCGCTTCCCCGGCGCCGAGGAGCCGGTGCTGCGCGAGGTGGACCTGGTGGCCCGGCCCGGCGAGACGACGGCGGTCATCGGGTCGACGGGCAGCGGGAAGTCCACGCTGCTCGGCCTGGTGCCCCGGCTGTTCGACGTGACGGCCGGCGAGGTGCTGGTCGACGGCGAGGACGTGCGGACGCTGGACCCGGTGCTGCTGGCGAGGACGGTGGGCCTGGTGCCGCAGAAGCCGTACCTCTTCTCGGGGACCGTGGCGACCAACCTGCGGTACGGGAACCCGGACGCGAGCGACGAGGAGCTGTGGCACGCCCTGGAGGTGGCGCAGGCCAGGGAGTTCGTCGAGGCCATGGAGCACGGGCTCGACGCCCCGATCGCGCAGGGCGGCGCCAACGTGTCGGGCGGTCAGCGGCAGCGGCTCGCCATCGCCCGGACGCTGGTGCGGCGCCCGGAGATCTACCTGTTCGACGACTCGTTCTCGGCGCTGGACTACGCGACCGACGCGGCGCTGCGGGCGGCCCTGGCGCGGGAGACGGCCGGGGCGACCGTGGTGATCGTGGCCCAGCGGGTCTCCACGATCCGGGACGCCGACCGCATCCTGGTGCTGGACGGCGGCCGGGTGGTGGGCGCGGGCACCCACCACGCGTTGATGGACGGCAATGAAACGTACCGGGAGATCGTGCTCTCCCAACTGACGGAAGCGGAGGCCGCGTGATGGCCGGTCCGGGCGGACGGATGATGGCCGGCGGCGCTCCCACCGACCGGTCGATGGACTTCAAGGGCTCGGGCAAGCGGCTGCTGAGGCGGTTCGGCCGGGAGAAGTCCGCGCTGTGGCTGATGCTGGGCGCGGTGACGGCCAGCGTGGCGCTGTCGGTGATCGGCCCGAAGATCCTCGGCCGGGCGACCGACCTCGTCTTCGCGGGGGTCGTCGGACGCCGGATGCCCGAGGGCTCCTCCAAGGCGGAGGCGATCGAGGGGCTGCGCGAGAAGGGCAGCGGTTCGCTGGCGGACATGCTCTCGGGGGTGGACTTCACGCCGGGCGAGGGCATCGACTTCGGCGCGGTGGGCGACGTCCTGCTGCTGGCGCTGGCGGTCTACGTCGGGGCCGGGCTGATGATGCTGGTGGCGACGCGCCTGTCGGTCCGGGTGATCAACCGCATCGTGTTCCGGTTGCGCGAGGACCTCCAGACGAAGCTGGCGCGGTTGCCGCTGTCGTACTTCGACCGGGCCAAGCGCGGCGAGGTGCTGAGCCGGGCGACGAACGACATCGACAACATCTCCCAGACGCTCCAGCAGACGATGGGCCAGCTCATCAACTCGCTGCTCACCATCGTCGGCGTACTGATCATGATGTTCTGGATCTCGCCGCTGCTGGCCCTGGTCGCGCTGGTGACGATCCCGTTGTCGGTGTTCGTGGCGGCGCGGGTCGGCAAGCGGGCGCAGCCGCAGTTCGTGCAGCAGTGGCGGGTGACGGGGAAGCTCAACGCCCACGTCGAGGAGATGTACACCGGGCACAGCCTGGTGAAGGTCTTCGGCCGGCAGGAGGAGTCCGCGAGGGACTTCGCCGAGCAGAACGACGCGCTGTACGAGGCGGGGTTCAAGGCGCAGTTCGCCAGCGGGATCATGCAGCCGCTGATGATGTTCGTCTCGAACCTCAACTACGTGCTGGTCGCCGTGGTCGGCGGGCTCCGGGTCGCCTCGGGCGCGCTGTCGATCGGTGACGTGCAGGCGTTCATCCAGTACTCCCGGCAGTTCTCGATGCCGCTGACGCAGGTCGCCTCGATGGCGAACCTGGTGCAGTCCGGCATCGCGTCGGCGGAGCGCGTCTTCGAGCTGCTGGACGCCCCCGAGCAGGACGCGGACCCGGTGGACGCGGAGCGTCCGAAGGAGCTGACGGGCCGGGTCTCGCTGGAGGGGGTCTCCTTCCGCTACGACCCGGAGAAGCCGCTGATCGAGGACCTGTCGCTGAGCGTGGAGCCGGGGCAGACCGTCGCCATCGTCGGACCGACCGGTGCGGGCAAGACCACGCTGGTCAATCTGCTGATGCGGTTCTACGAGGTGACCGGCGGGCGGATAGCGCTGGACGGGGTCGACGTGGCGCGGATGTCGCGGGACGACCTGCGGTCGGCGATCGGCATGGTCCTCCAGGACACCTGGCTGTTCGGGGGGACGATCGCGGAGAACATCGCGTACGGCGCCGCGCGCGAGGTCACGCGCGCGGAGGTCGAGGAGGCGGCGCGGGCGGCGCACGCGGACCGGTTCATCCGCACGCTGCCCGACGGGTACGACTCGGTGATCGACGACGAGGGGACCGGGGTCAGCGCGGGCGAGAAGCAGTTGATCACCATCGCGCGGGCGTTCCTCTCCGACCCGGTGATCCTGGTCCTGGACGAGGCGACCAGCTCGGTGGACACCCGGACCGAGGTGCTGATCCAGAAGGCGATGGCGCGGCTCGCGCACGGGCGCACGTCGTTCGTGATCGCGCACCGGCTCTCCACGATCCGGGACGCCGACGTGATCCTGGTCATGGAGAGCGGCTCCATCGTCGAGCAGGGCACGCACGAGGAGCTGCTGGCCGCCGGGGGCGCGTACGCCCGGCTGTACGCGGCGCAGTTCGCGGAGGCGCTGGCCGAGGTGGACTGAGGCGGCGGGCGCGGGCGGGGCGCGCCGTCAGTCGAGGTAGCCGCGGAGCTGGTCGGCGAAGGCGTGGCCCCGCAGCCTGCTGAGGGTCTTGGACTCGATCTGGCGGATGCGTTCGCGCGTCACGCCGAAGATCCGGCCGATCTCCTCCAGGGTGCGGGGCCGTCCGTCGTCGAGCCCGTACCGCAGGTGGACCACCTTGCGTTCGCGTTCGCCGAGGGTCGACAGCACGGCGTCCAGGTGTTCGCGCAGCAGCAGGAAGGCGGCGGACTCCACGGGGGAGGGCGTGTCGCCGTCCTCGATGAGGTCTCCGAAGGAGACGTCGTCCTCGTCCCCGACCGGGGCGTGCAGGGAGACGGGCTCCTGGGCGAGCCGCAGGACCTCGGTGACCCGCTCCGGGGTCAGGCCCAGCTCGGCGGCGACCTCCTCGGCGCTCGGCTCGAAGCCGCGCTCCTGGAGCAGCCGGCGCTGGACCCGGACGACGCGGTTGATCTGCTCCACGACGTGGACGGGGACGCGGATGGTGCGGGCCTGGTCGGCCAGCGCGCGGGTCATGGCCTGGCGGATCCACCAGGTGGCGTACGTGGAGAACTTGTAGCCGCGGGCGTAGTCGAACTTCTCCACGGCCCTGATCAGGCCGACGTTCCCCTCCTGGACCAGGTCGAGCATGGTCAGCCCGCGGCCCACGTAGCGTTTGGCCACGGAGACGACGAGGCGGAGGTTGGCCTCGATGAGGCGGCGTTTGGCGGTGCGGCCCATGACCACCAGCCGGTCGAGGTCCCCGGCGAGCCGGGAGTCGAGGTCCGGGGTGGTCGTCAGGCGCTCCTCCGCGAAGACCCCGGCCTCGATGCGGCGGGCCAGCTCGACCTCCTCGGCGGCGGTGAGCAGCGGGATGCGGCCGATCTCCCGGAGGTACTGCCGGAAGAGGTCGGAGGTGGGCCCCTGGGCGTCGGCCCGGCGGCGCTCCGGAGGTCCGGGGAGGCGGGCCGACTCCACCAGGACGGCGTCGGACGCGTCCTCGGGCGGGCCGGCCTCGGCCTCCGGGTGGTATGAGGCCCTGCTCTGCGTCGGGACGGCGGGGAAGGGCTCGGTCGGGGGCGTCACGGTCCGGGTCTGCACGGGGGGCGACCTCCAGATGATCGCTGCCGGATGACGGGATGGAGGTCCGGCCCCCAGCGGACCGGGTGTGCTCCGGTGACTCAGGCACCGCGTCCAGTGTGGGGCACGACACAGGACGGCCACGAGGGGCGTGCGGTGACTTTTTGAGTCCGTGCGGTTACCCGCGATGACCGCCGCGGGCGCTGGGGGCGTGCCCTCAGAGGGCGTCCGCGCCCCTGGCGCGCAGGGACTGGGCGTACTGCTGGAGGACCCAGACCTCGTTCTGCGCGGCGGCCAGGTCCTGGGGGGCCACGTGGCTGCCGAGGCGGGCGAGGCTGCCCTGGACGTCGTCGATGCGGCGGTCCACGGCGCGCAGCCGGACCTGGACGAGCTGCATCCCCGCGTAGGTCTCGTCGATGCTCTTGCCGTGGAAGACCTCGACGGCCAGCTCGGTGACGAGGTTGCGGACGGTGTCGTCGGGGGCGGCGTCCATGACGGCGACCAGATACTCGCGGCCGTCGCCGACGCCCCGCTCGGCGCCGCCCGCCTCCTCGATGCACCGGCGCACGGCCGCGTAGGGCGGGGCGGTGAACTCGTCGACCCCGTACGCGTCGAAGGCCGGGGAGACCAGGGCGGGCTTCTGGAGGGCGAGCTTGAGCAGTTCGCGCTCGGTGCGGTGGGCAGGGCTGCGGAGGTTCAGCGCGGGGCCGGAGAAGCCGGCGTGGGCGGGGGCCGCCGTCTGCCGCGCCGCTCCCCCGCGCGGGGCGGGGGGCCCGCCCCGGCCGCCGCGCGCGCCCTGGTCGCCGCCCTTGTCGCGGGCCCAGCGGGCGAGCTGGGCGACGCGGTGGACGACGAACTCCTGGTCGAGGATGCCGACGAACCCGGCGAGCTGGACGGCGACCTCGCGCTGCACGCTGCTCGTCTTGATCTTGGCGACGACGGCGGCGGCCTCGTCGAGCGCGGCGGCACGGCCGGCCGGGGTCTCCAGGTCGTAGCGGGCGACGATCTGGCGCAGCGCGAACTCGAAGAGCGGGGTGCGCGGCTCGACCAGGTCGCGCACGGCGTCGTCGCCCTTGGCGAGCCGCAGGTCGCAGGGGTCCATGCCGTCCGGGGCGATGGCGATGTACGTCTCGGCGGCGAACTTCTGGTCGTCCTCGAAGGCGCGCAGCGCGGCCTTCTGGCCGGCGGAGTCCCCGTCGAAGGTGAAGATGACCCGCGCGCTGCCGTTGTCCATGAGGAGGCGGCGCAGGATCTTGATGTGGTCGTTGCCGAAGGCGGTGCCGCAGGTGGCGATGGCGGTGGTGACGCCGGCGAGGTGGCAGGCCATGACGTCGGTGTAGCCCTCGACGACGACGGCCCGGCTCGCCTTGGCGATGTCCTTCTTGGCCAGGTCGATGCCGTAGAGCACCTGCGACTTCTTGTAGACCGGGGTCTCGGGGGTGTTCAGGTACTTCGGGCCGTTGTCGTCGTCGCGCAGCTTGCGGGCGCCGAAGCCGACGATCTCCCCGGCGGTGTCGCTGATCGGCCACATGAGCCGGCCGCGGAAGCGGTCGATGGGGCCGCGGCGGCCGTCCTGGGAGAGGCCGGAGGTGATCAGCTCCTTGTCGCTGAAGCCCTTCCCGCGCAGATACCGGGTGAGGTGGTCCCAGCCGGCGGGGCTGTAGCCGACGCGGAAGTGGGCGGCGGCCCCCTGGTCGAAGCCGCGCTCGGCGAGGAACCTGCGCCCGATCTCGGCCTCGGGGCCGTCGAGCTGGGCGACGTAGAACTCGGCGGCGGCCTTGTGGGCCTCGATCAGCCTGATGCGTTCGCCGCGCTGGTGGGAGGGGTTGTAACCGCCCTCCTCGTAGCGCAGGGTGATGCCCGCCTTGGCGGCGAGGCGTTCGACCGTCTCCGAGAAGGAGAGGTGGTCGATCTTCATCACGAAGGCGATCGTGTCGCCGCCCTCCTGGCAGCCGAAGCAGTGGAAGAGGCCCTTGCTGGGGCTGACCTGGAAGGAGGGGGACTTCTCGTCGTGGAAGGGGCAGAGTCCCTTGAGGTTGCCGCCGCCCGCGTTGCGCAGTTGGAGGTATTCGGACACGACGGAGTCGATCGGGACGGCGTCCCGTACCGCCTTCACGTCGTCGTCGTTGATCCTGCCTGCCACGCGTGAAGTCTACGGGTGGGCCCGGACAGCCGGACGCCTGCGGGGCCGCCCGCGGATGTGAGACATCGGACGCCGGGCGCGGGGCGTGCGGTACGCGTCGCGGGCCGTGCGGTACGCCCTCGCGCCCCGGTCCCGCGCACGCCCCGGCGCCCCGCGCCCCGGTCCCGCGCCCCGGTCCCGCGCCCCGGTCCCCGGGGGGGCGGTTCCTCGGGGGCGCGGGGGCGGGAGCGGTCAGAGCAGGGAGGCCAGCGGGACCGACGGGTCGGCGAGGACGTCGGGGTCCTGCCGCCCGCCCTCGCGGATCAGCTCCTGGATCGTGTCGGTGACGTCCCACACGTTGACGTTCATCCCGGCCAGGACGCGGCGGTCCTTGAGCCAGAACGCGATGAACTCCCGCTTCCCGGCGTCGCCCCGGATGATCACCTCGTCGTAGGAGCCGGGCGGCGCCCAGCCGGAGTACTCCAGGCCGACGTCGTACTGGTCGGAGAAGAAGTACGGCACGCGGTCGTACGTCACGTCCTGGCCGAGCATCGCGCGGGCGGCGGCCGGTCCGCCGTTCAGCGCGTTCGCCCAGTGCTCGACGCGCAGCCGGGCGCCGAGCAGCGGGTGCGCGGCGGCGGCCACGTCCCCGGCGGCGTAGATGTGCGGGTCCGAGGTGCGCAGCGAGGCGTCCACCGCGATGCCGCCGCCGCGGGCCCGCTCGACCGTCTCCAGCCCGGCGGCCTCGGCGAGGGCGGAGCGCGGGGCGGCGCCGATCGCGGCGAGCACGTCGTGGGCGGGGTGCTCCTCGCCGTCGTCGGTGCGGGCGGCGAGGACCATGCCGTCCTCCCCGGTGATCTCGGTGAGGCGGGCGCCGAAGTGGAAGCGGACGCCGTGCGCGCTGTGCAGTTCGGTGAAGAGCTGCCCCAGCTCGGGGCCGATGACCTGGTGCAGCGGGGTGGCCTCCGCCTCGACGACGGTGACCTCGGCCCCGTATCCGCGGGCGGCGGCGGCGACCTCCAGGCCGATCCAGCCGGCTCCGGCGATGACCAGGTGGCCGTTGTCGCGGCCGAGGGCGGCCAGGACGTTGCGCAGCCGGTCGGCGTGGGCGAGGCGGCGCAGGTGGTGGACGCCGACCAGGTCGGTGCCGGGGATGTCGAGGCGGCGCGGTTCGGAGCCGGTGGCCAGCAGCAGCTTGTCGTAGTGGATGACGGTGTTGTCGCCGAGCTGCACGGTCCTGGCGTAGCGGTCGAGGGCGGTGACCGGCTGGCCGAGGTGCAGCTCGATGTCCGCGCCCGCGTACCAGGCGCGCTCGTGCGTGAAGACGCCGGCGCGCTCGGTCGAACCGGCCAGGTAGCCCTTGGAGAGCGGTGGCCGTTCGTAGGGGTGGTCGCGCTCGTCGCCGATGAGGATCACCCGCCCGGTGAACCCTTCGGCACGCAGTGTCTCGGCCGCCTTCGCCCCGGCGAGTCCTGCTCCGACGATGACGAACGTCCTGTGTGCGTCGACCACCTGATGCCTCCTCAGTGCTGTGCTGCGCGGCGTCATCACGCTGCGAGCGTCCCGCACGCAGCGTGATGACGAAAGAGGGTGTCGCCCGAACCGGGTCACACCCCGTGGTCGTGTCCAGTCTGCCGGTCAGCGGTGGCGCGCGGTGAGCGCGGCGTGCAGGGATCGTGCGGAGGCGTCGGTGAGCGCGGCGATCTGGTCGACGAGGACCCGCTTGCGGGCGCGGTCGTCGTCCGCCCGGTCGAACAGGGTGCGGAAGTGCGGCTCCAGCCCTTCGGGGGCGCGGGCGGTGAGGGCCGCGGCCAGCTCGGCGATCACGATGCGCTGGTCGGCGCGGAGTTCTTCCTGTTCGGCGCGTTGCATGACGTACCGGTCGGCCACGGCCTTGAGCACCGCGCACTCGTTGCGGACGGCGCGCGGGACGACCAGCTCCGCCCCGTACCGGCCGAGCCGGCCGGGGCCGTGGACGGCGCGGGTGGCGGTCTCGGCGGCCTGGCAGAAGCGGCCGATGAGCTGGCTGGTGGCGTCCTTGAGGCGGGCCTGGGCCACGGCGGAGCCGTCGTAGCCGTGCGGCCACCACTCCTGGTCGAGCAGCCGGTCCAGCGCGTCGGACAGCTCCTGCGGGTCGGTGTCGGCGGGGACGTAGCGGCCGATGGCGACGGCCCGGATCTCCTCGCGCTCCGCCTCGGCGTGGAGGCAGTTCGGGTCGATGTGCCCGGCGTGCAGTCCGTCCTCGACGTCGTGCACCGAATACGCCACGTCGTCGGACCAGTCCATGACCTGGGCCTCGAAGCAGGTGCGGTCCTTCGGGGCGTCCTGGCGGGCCCACGCGAAGACCGGGAGGTCGTCCTCGTACACCCCGAACTTCGCCGCGTGCGGGTCGGTGGGGTGCGCGCCGCGCGGCCAGGGGTACTTGGTGGCGGCGTCCAGGGCGGCGCGGGTGAGGTTGAGGCCGACGCTGACCAGCTCGCCGGTGCTCGGGTCGCGGACGAAGCGCTTGGGCTCCAGGCGGGTCAGCAGGCGCAGCGACTGGGCGTTGCCCTCGAAGCCCCCGCAGTCGGAGGCGAAGTCGTTGAGCGCCTGTTCGCCGTTGTGGCCGAACGGGGGGTGGCCCAGGTCGTGGGCGAGGCAGGCCGTCTCGACGAGGTCGGGGTCGCAGCCGAGCGCCGCGCCCAGTTCGCGGCCGACCTGGGCGCACTCCAGGGAGTGGGTGAGCCGGGTGCGGGGGCTGGCGTCCCAGGCGGGCGAGCGGGTGCCGGGCGTCACCACCTGGGTCTTCCCGGCGAGCCGGCGCAGGGCGGCGGAGTGCAGGACGCGGGCGCGGTCGCGCTGGAAGGCGGTGCGGCCGGGGCGCTTGTCCGGCTCGGCGTCCCAGCGCTCGGTGTCGGCGTGCCCGTACGGACCCGCCGCGCCGGACGCCCGCCCCGCGCGGGTCGCGGTGTGTGCGCCGTGCGGCGGGTGTGCGCAGTGCGGCTGGTGCGCGCCGAGTGCGTCGTGCGCCTCGTGCGTCTGCTGTGTGCTGTGCGGTTGGTGCGCGCCCTGCGGCTGATGTCCGTCGTGCGCCTCGTGCGTCTGCTGTGCGCTGTGCGCCTCGTGCGGCTGGAGTGCCTCGTGGGTGCCGTGCGGCTGATGTCCGTCGTGTGCCTCGTGGGTGCCGTGCGTCTGCCGTGCGCTGTGCGCCTCGTGCGTGCCGTCCGTCGTGTCTGCCCCGTATGCGCCCTGTGTGCCGTCCATGGTCCCGACAGTAGCGACCGCGACCGACAACGCGGCGCGGGCGGGCCCGGAGGTCAGACGGGTGCGAGCCGCCGCGCGGCCGTCGCCGGGGTTTCGGCCACCGCCCGGTCGTAGCGGTGCAGCACCAGCCGGGCCATCGCCGGATGCGCGCCGAGCGGGGCGGCGGACCTGCCGGGCGCGGCGTCGGCGGCGGCGCTCGCGAAGCGGCCGGGGGCGGTGAAGTACGCGGCGACGGCGGTGCGGTGGCGGCCCCGCGCGGCCAGCGCGCGCAGCGCGGTGGGCACGGTGGGCGCGGCGGCGGAGGCGTACGCCGGGACGACGGGGACCCCGAGGCGTGCGGCGAGCAGCCGGGCGGTGCGCCGGGTGTCCTGCGCGGAGCGGGGGTCGCGGGACCCGGCGGCGGCGAGGACGACGGCGGCGCCGCGGTCGCCCCGGTCGGCGGGGTCCCAGCCCGCTTCGACGAGCCGCCCGTGCAGCGCCTCGGCCAGCAGGGGGTGCGGCCCGAGGGGGGCGGCGATCCGGGCGCGCACGGTGGGGGCGGCGGCCGCCGCAGCGGGCAGGTCGTGCCCGGTGTGGTGGCCCCGGCCCAGGAGCAGCGGCACCAGGACCGCGTCGGCTCCGCGCAGGTCGGCCAGGGTGTCGGGGAGCAGCGGCCGGTTCAGCTCGATGTGGCCGAGCCGGACGTCGAGGCCGGGGCGCAGCTCGCGGACCCGGTCCAGGAGCGCCAGCACGGTGCGCAGGGCCCGCGGGTCGCGGCTGCCGTGCGCGACGGCGACCAGGACGGGGGCGGTCGCGGGCGGGCCGGGCCGGTGCCGGGTGGGGTGCATGGGCGGGCTCCGTTCCGGGGGCCGGGCGGCGGCGGGTGGGCGTGGACCGATGGTGTCGGGCGGACGTTGCCGGGCCGTTGCGCGGGGGTCACGGGTGGTTGCCGCCGCCTCACAGCGGGGCGGGGGGCGGGGTGCGGCCGGCTCGCAGCGGGGCGGGGCGGCGACGCCCCGCGACGGGTGGCGGGGGTGACGCCTCGTACCAGGGGGCGGGGGGGGCGGACGTCCGCGTACGGGCGCGGACGCCCCGGCCCGGCGGTCGGTCGGGCCGGGGCGCGGCCCGGACCGGTCGGGGTGGCGCGGGCCACAGAGGCGGCGGTGGGCGAACCGCCGCGCCCCGCCGGGCGTCCGATCGGGTGGGGCACAACGGGGTCGCGGCCGGGCGGAGTCCCGTACCGGCACACGGCGGACGCATCGCGGAGGGGCATTCTGTGCGCGGGACGAGTCAGAACGTGGCGGACCGGCTGAGGGGGCTGCGCCTGCCGCGCGGCCGCCGGGCGCGCCGACGGCTGGTGCGGGGGCTGATGGCCGCCTGCGTGCTGGCCCTGGTTCCCGCGACCTGGATGCGCCTCAGCGCCGATGACCGGGTGGGGACGGTGGCCGAGGCTCCGGCGGGCGAGGTCGCCGTGGTGTTCGGGGCCGGTCTGTGGCAGGGCCGGCCGACCCCGTACCTCGCGCACCGGCTGGACGCCGCGGCCGAGCTGTACCGGACCGGGAAGGCGAAGGTCGTCCTGGTCACCGGGGACAACAGCCGTGTGGAGTACGACGAACCGGACGCGATGCGCACGTACCTCGTCGAGCGCGGGGTGCCGGACGGGCGGATCGTGAGCGACTACGCCGGGTTCGACAGTTGGGACTCCTGCGTCCGGGCCAAGAAGGTCTTCGGGGTCGATCGGGCGGTGCTGGTGAGCCAGGGCTTCCACATCCACCGGGCGGTGACGCTGTGCCGGTCAGCCGGGATCGACGCGTACGGGGTCGGGGTCGACGAGCGGCGGGACGCGACCTGGTACTACGGCGGGGTCCGGGAGTTGGCCGCGTCGGGCAAGGCCGCTCTCGACGCCCTGCTCCGGCCCGACCCGCGCTTCCTGGGCCCGCGCGAGCCGGGCGTCGCCGAGGCGCTGACCGCCGGAGGCCCGCAGACCGCGGGACGCTGACCGTACGGGGGGCAGCGGGGCGCGCGGCACCGGACCGCCGGGGGCCCGCAGACCGCGGGACGCCGACCGTACGGGGGCCGTGTGCGCGGCACTGACCGTACGGGAGCGGTGCGCGCGGCACCGACCACCGGCGGCCCGCAGACCGCGGGACGCTGACCGTACGGGGAGCAGCGGGGCGCGCGGCACCGGACCGCCGGGGGCCCGCAGGCCACGGGGCACTGACCGTACGGGTGCCGTGCGCGCGCCACCGACCGTACGGGGCGCGGGGCGCGGGGCGCGCGGCACCGACCGCCGGGCGTCCGCAGACCACGCGGCGCTGACCGTACGGAGGCCGCGCCCGTCGTCACAGGGCGGCTGCGGGGGCCGTCTCCGCCGTCACCCAGCCGAGGTAGGCCGCGCTGCCGCGGACCACGGGCAGGGCGATGATCTCCGGCACGTCGTAGTCGTGCTCGCGCTCGATGTGGTCGGCCAGTTCGTCGTAGCGCGCCGCCGTGGTCTTGAAGAAGACCTGCCACTCCTGGCTCGACTCGATGGCGCTCTGCCAGCGGTAGACGGAGGTGACGGGGGCGGAGATCTGCGCGCAGGCCGCCAGCCTGGCCTCCACCGCCGACCGCGCCAGCGTGTGGGCCTTCTCCTCGCTGTCGGTCGTGGTCAGTACGGTCAGCCATGCCGGCGGCGCTGTCATCGACGGTCTCCTCGGAGTGCGGCGGGCTCCTGCCCCTGCCCCGATTGTGGGCCCGGAGCCGGTCAGGCGCCGTACGGACGGAGGTTTCTGGCCTCGCGCAGGGCGGTCCCCCACCAGACCAACTGGTCCAGGAGGGCCTTCGCCGCCGCGTCGGCGTCCGCCGGGTCCCGGTGGCGCCCCTCGTCGTCGAAGAGGGCGCCCGCGTTGTGGAAGGAGACGGTGTCGCGGACGGTGACGGCGTGGAGTTCGGCGAAGACCTGGCGCAGGTGCTCGACCGCCCGCAAGCCGCCGGAGATGCCGCCGTAGGAGACGAAGGCGACGGGTTTGGCCTGCCACTCGGGGCGGTGCCAGTCGATCAGGTTCTTGAGCGGGGCGGGGTAGGAGTGGTTGTACTCCGGGGTGAGGACGACGAAGGCGTCGGCCGCCGCGAGCCGGGCCGAGACCGCCTGGACCCGTGCCGCCTCGTCCGGCGCGGGGCGGTAGGAGAGGGCGGCCGGGAGATCGGCGGCGACGACGTCGACCAGCTCGGTCTCGATGCCCGGATGGGCCGCCGCGCGGTCCAGGAACCAGTCGGCGACGACCGGGCCGAATCGGCCCGTGCGGTTGCTGCCGAGGATGACGGCCACCTTGAGGGGCGTGGCGGCGGTGGTGGATGACGTGGGTGCGGGTGTGGTGTCCATGGGGACGACCTTTCCGCCTCAACCATGGTTGAGGTCAAGCGCGTCCGCCGACCCGCGTCCGGACGCCCTACGGTGGCCGGATGACGACGTACCGCCCCGGCCCTCATGTCGAGTTCGACGGCCGCCCGGCCACCGCGGAGGACCTGCGTGGGCCCGCGCTCCACGGCTTCGGCCACTTCACGGCGTTCCAGGTCGGGGACGGGAGGGTGCGCGGGCTCGGACGCCACCTCGCCCGGCTGGACGCCGCGAACCGGGAGCTGTTCGGCCCGCCCCTGGACGGCGACCGGATCAGGGCGCTCGTCCGCCACGCCCTGGCCGGGGCGGGGCGGCGGGACGCCTCGGTGCGGGTGCGGGCGCTTCCGGGGCCCGGTGCGCCGCGTACGACGCTGATGGTGACGGCGGACGAGCCCGCCGCCCCGGCGGCCGGGGCGCGGAGCCTGATGTCGGTGGACTACGTGCGCACGGCCCCGCACATCAAGCGGCCGGGCGACTTCGGGCAGGCGTACCACGGGCTGCTGGCCGCGCGGGCGGGCTTCGACGAGGCGCTGCTGACCGCGCCGGGCGGGGTGGTGGCCGAGAGCGCGACCGCCACCGTCGGCTTCTGGGACGGGGCGGCGGTGGTGTGGCCCGACGGTCCCGCGCTGGCCGGGATCACGATGACGCTGCTGGACGAGGGCCTGGTGCGGGCCGGGGGGATGTCGGCGCGCCGCCGGGTGACGCTGGGCGACGGGCCGCACGGGGCGGGCCGCTACCGGTCCGCCTTCCTCTGCAACGCACGGGGCATCGCGCCGGTGCGGCGCATCGACGACACCCCGTTCGCGGTGGACGAGGAGCTGATGGGCCGTCTGGCGGCGGCGTACGGGAGCGCCCCGCAGGAGCCGGTCTGAGGGGCCGGGCCGACCGCCGGACGGCGGGGGCTCCCGGCGGGCCGACCTCCCAGCGGGCAGGCGCTCACGGCGCGCGGGCCCTCCCGGCGGGCCGACCCTCCCGGCGGGCCGACCCTCCCAGCAGGCGAGTGGGCGTCGGGGCCCGCCCCACGGCGCGCGCCCCCGCCACCACGCGGACCGGCACCACGGCACGCGCCCCCGTCACCACGCGGACCCGCCCCACGGCGCGCGCCCCCGACCTGACGCCGGCCGACGGCCTCGTCCGGAGCTCCGTGCCGGACGATGGGGGTCATGCAGATCCACATCGAGGCATCAGCGCTCCCCGGCCGCAGTTGCGGCCCGGACACCGACTTCCCCGGCTTCACCGGCATCCACGTCGGCGTCCAACGCAAGGACCGGCCCGGTGAACTGCTCGACCTCCATCCGGGAGACGCCCCTTCCGCGGTGTGGGCCCTGGACTGCACCGCCACCCGGACGGCGGACGGGGTCGAGGTGGCGGGGCCGTACGTCCAGAACCGGTTGGGCGGGCGGTTCGTCTATCTGTCGTGGGGCACCGTGGACGACTCCGGCCTCTTCACCATGTTCCGGCGCGCCAAGCTGATGTTCGGCGACATCGACCCGGACGTCCTGTCGGCCGCCGCGCGTTCCGGGCGCCTGACGGGCCGGCTGGGACTCACCGACGCCAAGGGGCAGCCGCTGTGCGGGCGGGTGCGGCCGCCGCTGATCGCCTGGAGTGCCGGGTGACCCGCCGAGCTGGGACCGACTCCGCCCCCACCGGACCCCCAGGGGGGAGAGGCCGGTGAGGGCGGTGCCGTGGGGGGCGGAAATCCGTCCCGTGGGGGAGATGACGTGCTTGTGCCCGGACCCCGGCGACCCACGCCTGTGACGTGCGCCACAGGGGCCGGGTGACCCCCTCACCCGATCGGCACCCCGTGGGCGGCGCGGACCGAACGGCCCGGTTCCACCGCCGCGACCTGCGGTGATCCCCTCCGGCGGGGTGGCCGCACCGGGCCGGTCGGGTGATGGCTGACCGGGCGTCAGAAGGCGCGGACGCCCCCGCTCCCGTTGTCTCGGGAGAGGACACACCCGCTCGTGCCGTCTGCCCGGAGGATTCCCATGCGCACCCCCGCCCGCCTCGTGACCGGCGCCGTCGGCGCCGTGTTCACCGCCGCCGCGCTCGGTCTCACCGCCGCCGCCCCGTCCGCGTACGCGGGTGACTTCGGCCGTCTGGAGATCACCCCGGCGACCGCGGCCCCCGGTGCCACCGTCACCGTGAACACCACCGCCTGCGGCCCCAAGGGCTCCGGCATCGGTGACGCCGCCTCCCTGGACGCCGGGGACTTCGAGATGCGGCCCGGCACCCACAAGGAGGTCGTGGTCGGCCAGTTCACCGTGCCGCGCGACGCCCGTCCCGGCGTCTACGAGATCATCGTCGCCTGCGACAACGGCAAGGAAGCCGTCGGCGACCTCAAGGTGATCGGCGGCGGCGGGCACGAGAAGCCCGAGCCCGACCACACCCGCCCCTCCGGCCATGTGCGGACCGGCGTCGGCGGCAGCGTCGAGCCCGATTCCACCCGGATCGCGCTCGGCGTCGGCGTGATCGGCACGGCGGCCGCCGCCGGGCTGTGGCTGCTGCGCCGCCGCCCCGAGGGCCCCGAGGGAAGCTGACCGCCGCCTCCCCTCCCCCCGTACCGGACGGGGCGCGTCCCCGAGCGCGCCCCGTCCGCCCTCCCCACGACCGCCGCGGCCGCGCCGCCCGCGCGCACCGCGCCCCCACCGAGGACGACGACGTGTCCCAGAGCGCGCAGAAGGCCAAGGGCTGGCTGGTGGGCATCGCCGTGCTGTGCGGCATCTGGCTCGTCCAGAACGGCTCCGCGGCCCAGGTCGTCCCCCCGCAGCCCTCCAGCGCGCAGGCCTTCGCCGCCGGGCCCCAGCTCCAGCCCGGCTCCCCCGTCGCCGCGCCGCTCCCCTCCTCCGAGCCGGTCCGCATCCGCGTCCCCCGCATCGGCGTGGACGCGCCCCTGATGCGGCTGGGGCTGGCCGACGACGGCAGCCTCGACGTGCCGCCGACCGCGGACCGCGACCTCGCGGGCTGGTACGCGGGCGGGGTGCGGCCCGGCGCGCGGGGCACCGCGATCATCGCCGGGCACGTGGACAACGCCGAGGGCCCGTCGGTCTTCTACGCCCTGGGGGCCCTGACCAAGGGGGCCCGTGTCGAGGTGGTCCGCGAGGACGGGCGCACGGCCGTCTTCTCGGTCGACGCCATCGAGGTGTACGACAACGACGCCTTCCCCGACCAGCGCGTCTACGGGGACTCGCCGCACGCCTCGCTGCGGCTGATCACCTGCGGCGGAGGCTTCTCGAAGGAGACCGGCTACCAGGGCAACGTGGTGGCGTACGCGCACCTCACCGACGTGCGCTGAGCCGCCCCGCCGGCGGCGCGGCCCGCGCGCCGCTCAGGCGTTCCACTGGTCGAAGCCGAGCTTGGCGACCAGCGAGAACACCACGACGAGCAGGACCGCCCGGACGAAACCGCTCCCCCGGCTCAGCGCCATCCGGGCCCCGACCAGCCCGCCCGCCAGGTTGAAGACGGCCATCACCACCGCCAGTCCCCACAGCACCGTGCCCTGGTACGCGAACATCGCGAGGGCTCCCGCGTTGGTGCAGACGTTGACGACCTTGGCGGTCGCCGACGCGGTGACCAGGTCCAGATGGAGCACGGCGGTCAGGGCGAGGACCAGGAAGGTGCCGGTGCCCGGCCCGAACAGGCCGTCGTAGAAGCCGATCCCGCCGCCGACCAGCACGATCGCCAGGACGATCCGGGTCCGGGTGACCGCCCGGTCCGTCCCGTCGCCCGCCGCGGCCGTGCCGAAGGAGGGGCGCAGCAGCACGAAGGCGGCGACCCCGAGCAGGACGACCATGATCACCGGGCGGAGCACGTCGCTGCTGATCCCGGCGGCGAAGAACGCCCCGGCCATCGAACCGGCGAGCGCCATCAGCCCCACCCGTACCGCCAGCCCCACCCGTACCGGGGCCTTGCGGAGATAGGTCACCGCCGCGCCCGAGGTCCCCACGATCGCCACGGCCTTGTTGGTGCCGAGGACGTGGGCGGCCGACACGTTCGGCAGGCCGAGCAGGAGGGCGGGCAGGAGCAGCAGTCCGCCGCCTCCCACCACCGCGTCGATCCATCCGGCGGCGGCCGCGGCGAGGCAGAGGAGGACCAGGGTGGTCAGCGATATCTCGGGCACCCGCCGACCCTACTCGGACGCCCTCCGGCACGGCGCGGAACCGCGCGCACGCCTCCCCGCGCGGCGTGCGCCCGGCGCGCGCCGCGCGCCCGGACGCCCCCTCACAGATCCGGGCCCGGAACGCTGAGCGCACGGTTCCGCCGGGGAAACAGGCGGGATGCGGCCGGGTAACACCGTCCGCCCACGCTCGGGGCATGAGGACACCGACGGAGGTCACCGAGATGCCGGAGCACGCCTTCGCCCCGCACGCCGCCGACGCGCCGGACGCCCGCCCGGCGGGGGCCGCTCCCCCGCCGACGATCGTGCTCGTGGGGCACGGCATGGTGGGCCAGCGGTTCCTGGAGGCCCTGGCCGCGCGGGGGATGACCCCGGCGGCCGGCCGGGTCCGGGTCGTGGTGCTCTGCGAGGAGTCCCGGCCCGCCTACGACCGGGTGCGGCTCACCTCGTACTTCGCCGGGCGCAGCCCCGAGCAGCTCTCCCTGGTGGAGCCGGACTTCATGGCCCGGCACGGCTACGAGCTGCGCGTGGGCGACCCGGCCCGGAGTGTCGACCGCGAGGCGCGCACGGTGACCGCCCGGTCGGGGGCGGTGTTCCGGTACGACACGCTGGTGCTGGCGACGGGCTCGTACCCCTTCGTGCCGCCGGTGCCGGGCCGGGACGCCCGCGGGTGCTTCGTCTACCGGACCGTGGACGACCTGCTCGCGATCGAGGCGTACGCGAAGGGGGCGGCGACCGGCACGGTGGTCGGCGGCGGGCTGCTCGGGCTGGAGGCGGCCGGGGCGCTCAAGGGCCTCGGGCTGCGCACCCAGGTGGTGGAGTTCGCGCCCCGGCTGATGCCGGTCCAGGTGGACGAGGGCGGCGGGGCGGCGCTGCTGCGCACCGTCGAGGCCATGGGCCTCGCCGTCCGCACGGGGGTCGGCGCGCGGGAGGTCGCCGTGGGCGCGGACGGGGCGGTGAACGGGATGGCGCTGTCGGACGGCTCCCGGCTCGCCACCGACCTGGTCGTCTTCTCGGCGGGCGTGCGCCCCAGGGACGAGGTGGCGCGGGCGTGCGGCCTGGCGGTCGGCGAGCGCGGCGGCGTCGTCGTGGACGAGGAGTGCCGGACCTCGGACCGCGCGGTCTTCGCGATCGGCGAGTGCGCGCAGGCGTCGGACGGCCGGGTGTACGGGCTGGTCGCACCGGGCTACGAGATGGCGGAGACGGCCGCCGAGGTGATCGCGGGCGGGCGGGCCGCGTTCACGGGGGCGGACCTCTCGACGAAGCTGAAGCTGCTCGGCGTGGACGTGGCCTCGTTCGGCGACGCGCACGGAAGCGCCGAGGGCAGCTCGGACGTGGTGTACTCCGACGCCCGCTCGGGGGTCTACAAGAAGCTGGTGATCGGGGCGGACGGCGTCCTGCTGGGCGGGGTGCTGGTCGGGGACGCGGAGCAGTACGGCGCCCTGCGGCCGATGACGGGCACGGTGCTGCCGGTCGCCCCGGAGCGGTTGGTCCTGCCGGCCGGGGCGGGCGGAGCGGTGGCGCTCGGCCCGTCGGCGCTGCCGGACGAGGCGGTGGTCTGCTCCTGCCACAACGTCACCAAGGGCGCGATCCGGGCGCACGCCACGCTGGCCGAGGTGAAGAGGTGCACCAAGGCCGGTACGGGGTGCGGCGGCTGCCTGGCCGTCGTCGGGCACCTGCTGCCGCCGCCCGCCGACCGGGGCCTGTGCGGCTGCTTCCCGTACAGCCGGGCGGAGCTGTACGAGATCGTCCGCACCCTGCGCATCGCCTCGTTCTCCGCGCTGCTCGACGCGCACGGCCGCGAGGAGGCGCGGGGCGGGGACGGCTGCGAGGTCTGCAAGCCGGTGGTCGGCTCGGTCATCGCCTCGCTCGCCCCCGAGGTCGGCGCGAGCGGCTATGTGCTCGACGGCGAGCAGGCGGCGCTCCAGGACACCAACGACCACTTCCTCGCCAACCTCCAGCGCAACGGCTCCTATTCGATCGTGCCGCGCGTTCCGGGCGGCGAGATCACCCCGGAGAAGCTCATCGTGCTCGGGGAGGTCGCCCGCGACTTCGGCCTCTACACGAAGATCACCGGCGGCCAGCGCATCGACCTCTTCGGCGCACGCGTGGACCAGCTCCCGCCCATCTGGGCCCGGTTGGTGGCGGCGGGCTTCGAGTCCGGCCACGCGTACGGGAAGTCGCTGCGCACGGTCAAGTCCTGCGTGGGGCAGACCTGGTGCCGCTACGGCGTGCAGGACTCCGTGCGGATGGCGATCGACCTGGAGCTGCGCTACCGGGGCCTGCGCGCCCCGCACAAGCTGAAGTCGGCGGTCTCCGGCTGCGCCCGCGAGTGCGCGGAGGCGCGGGGCAAGGACTTCGGGGTCATCGCCACCGCCCAGGGGTGGAACCTCTACGTCGGCGGCAACGGCGGGGCCACGCCGCGCCACGCCGACCTCCTGGCGCAGGACCTCGACGACGCCGCGCTGGTGCGGCTGATCGACCGGTTCCTGATGTTCTACATCCGCACCGCCGACCGGCTGGAGCGCACGTCGGCCTGGTTGGAGCGGATCGACGGCGGCCTGGAGCACGTGCGGGACGTGGTCGTCCACGACTCGCTGGGGCTCTGCGACGAGTTGGAGCGGCTGATGGCCGGGCACGTCTCCGGCTACCGCGACGAGTGGGCCGAGACCCTCGACGACCCGGAGCGGCTGCGCCGCTTCGTCACCTTCGTCAACGCCCCCGGCGCGCCCGACCCCTCGGTGAGGTTCGTCCCCGAGCGCGACCAGATCAAGCCGGACCTGGAGCTGCTCGCCGGACCGGTGCTCGCCGTCCGCACCCTCGAAGGGACCACGTCATGACGATCGCGGACCAGGTGAAGGCGGCGGATGAGGTCCAGCTCGCCTGGGGCGGGGGGTGGTTGGCGGTCTGCCGCGCGGAGCTGCTGGTCCCCGGCCGGGGCGTCGCGGTGCTGCTGCCGGACGGGGACCAGGCGGCCCTGTTCCGGGACCGGGCCGGGCGGGTCCACGCGATCGGCAACCGGGACCCGTTCACCGGGGCGTACGTCCTCTCGCGCGGCCTGCTCGGCTCCGGCGACGGGCGGCCGTTCGTGGCGTCGCCCCTGCTCAAGCAGCGGTTCGATCTCGCCACCGGCGCGTGCCTGGACGACGAGCGGGTCTCCGTCCCGGTGTTCGCCGTGCGGACCTTCGGCTGACCGGGGGGACGGGCGATCCGGCACCCCCAACCGTTCACTTCTCCGTGACGCTTCGTCAACTCTGCGCTTCTACAGTCCTGACGCGCGACCCGCCGGTCCGTCCGGAGCGGCGGGCCCCCCACTCACCCGTGGAGTGATAGTGGAACGTCGGAACTTCTTGCGCACCGCGGTGATCGGCAGCTCGGCGGCCGCCTTCGGCGGCACGCTCTGGCGCGGGGCCGCCTACGCCGGCCCGGCCCAGCCGGCCACCGGCCCGTACGGCGCGCTCCAGGCGGCCAACGGCAACGGCATCCAGTTGCCGAACGGCTTCACCAGCCGCATCATCGCCCGCTCCGGGCAGACCGTGTCCGGGACGTCCTACCGCTGGCACAGCGCACCCGACGGCGGTGCGACGTACGCCGACGGTTCGGGCTGGATCTACGTCTCCAACGCCGAGACCTCCCCCAGCAGCGGCGGCGGGGCCAGCGCGGTGCGCTTCGACTCCTCGGGGACGGTGACCGGCGCGTACCGCATCCTGTCCGGCACCAACAACAACTGCGCGGGCGGCAGCACCCCGTGGAAGACCTGGCTCTCCTGCGAGGAGGTCTCCCGCGGATACGTGTACGAGACCGACCCGTGGGGCGTGAACGCGGCGGTGCGGCGCCCGGCGATGGGGCGGTTCAAGCACGAGGCGGCGGCGGCCGACGCCGACCACGGGTACGTCTACCTCACCGAGGACGAGTCGGACGGCCGCTTCTACCGCTTCCGCCCCACGACCTGGGGCGACCTGTCGCGCGGCACCCTCCAGGTGCTGGTGGCGGGCAGCGGCGCCTCCGGTCCGGTGACCTGGGCGGACGTGCCGGACCCGGCGGCCTCCTCCACCCAGACCCGGCACCAGGTCTCGGGGGCGAAGGTGTTCAACGGCGGGGAGGGCTGCTTCTACGCGGCGGGCACCTGCTGGTTCACCACCAAGGGCGACAACCGGGTGTGGGCGTACGACGCGACCACCTCGTCCATCTCGCTCGCCTACGACGACTCGCTGGTGACGAGCGGCTCCGCCCCGCTGACCGGGGTCGACAACGTCACCCGGTCCGGCTCCGGCGACCTCTACGTCGCCGAGGACGGCGGGAACATGGAGATCTGCCTGATCACGCCGGACGACAAGGTGTCCCCGTTCCTGCGGATCACCGGCCAGTCGGGCTCGGAGATCACCGGGCCCGCCTTCTCGCCGGACGGCAGCCGGCTGTACTTGTCCTCGCAGCGCGGGACGAGCGGCAGCTCCACGGGCGGCATCACCTACGAGGTGAAGGGCCCCTTCCGCCGCTGACCTCCGGGTCGCGGGCCGGCCGGCGCGGGTTCCGCGCCGGCCCGGCGTGCGGCGTGGGGATCAGCCCTGGGCCTCGAGGGCGGCCGGGTCCATCCACAGAATCTCCCAGACGTGGTGGTCGGGGTCCTGGAACGAGCGGCCGTACATGTGGCCGTAGTCCTGCGGCGGGTTGGCGGGGAACCCGCCGGCCGCCAGCGCCGCGTCGGCGATCTCGTCGACCTTCTCGCGGCTCTCGGCGCTGAGGCAGAGGATGACCTCGGTCGTCCTCGTGGAGTCCGCGATCTCCTTCTGCGTGAAGTCCTTGAAGCGCGACTCCTCCAGCAGCATGGCGAAGATCGTGTCGCTGATGACCAGGCACGCCGTCCGGTCGTCGCTGAACTGCGGGTTGGTCCGGTAGCCGAGCTTCTCGAAGAAGCCCTTCGTGGTCTCCAGGTTCTTCACCGGAAGGTTCACGAAGATCATCTGAGCCATGGCCGTCGCCTCTTTCTCCGTACCGGCCCCGCGGTGGTCCGCCGGGCGCTTGCGAGGGGTAGACGGCGGCGGCGCCCGGAACTCATCGGCGTACGGGGAACAGGCTTTCGCCACCGGCCCCCGCGTGGCCGCCGGGGCCCGGTCAGGGCAGGGCGAGCGGCTCGCCGCCGCGGAGCAGGGAGCCGCCGAGCGGGGTCAGCGTGTGCAGCACCGAGTTGCCGTGGCGCAGGGTCAGGACCAGGCCCGCCTCGCGCAGCACGGAGGCGTGCTGGCTGGCGGAGGCGAGCGACACCCCGGCCCGGCGGGCCAGTTCACTGGTGGTGCAGCCGTCGCCGATGGACTGGAGGATGGCCGAGCGGGTGTGCCCGACGAGCCGGCCGAGCCAGGGGCCGGGTCCGGTGAAGACCGGGGCGCCGGGGTGGGTCACCGGGTAGACCAGCACCGGCGGGAGCGAGGGGTCGCGGTAGACGACGGCGGTGCCCCGGCAGAAGAACGACGGCTGGAGCAGCAGCCCCCGCCCGTCGAGGTGGAGGTCCCGGTCGACCGGGTAGTCCGCCTCCAGGACCGGTGAGCGCCAGCGGATCATCGGGGGCAGGGTGGCGAGGAGTTCGTCCGCCCCGCCGTCCAGCAGGGCCCGGCCGCGGACGGCCCGGTCGGCCTCGACGCTGGCCCGCACGTGCGGCCAGTACGGCTCGATGGCGGCGTGGTGGTAGCCGCGCAGGGCCCCGATCAGGCGGCCGAGCGGCTCGGAGCGGCCCTCCAGGAGTGCGGCGGGCAGGGCCGCGCCCGATCGCGCCGGGGACCGCCCGCCGGTCGGGCGGCCGGCCCGCTGGAGCTGCCGTCCGGCCGCCAGCAGCTCCAGCTCCTCGCGGACGCGGTCGGCGGGGGTGTCGCGCAGGGCTTCTATTCCGACGTCCAGCGCGAAAGGCTCGGAGCCTTCCTGGGCGGGCGTCAGGAAATCCGGGAAATAGCCTCGGGGTGGAACGACCGCGGCCAGCAGGTGTACTTCACCATTCAACCGGGTCCGGGTTTCCGCGCGCCATTTCCCGAACACCGTGGAAGCGCGCCGGTCCCTCAGACGGTGAAAACTCAGAACGGTTTCCCACAGGGCGTCCGGCCGTGTGGCCATCCGCACCCGCGAAAGGTCCACCCCGGACACATGGATACGCAGCACCGTTCCCCCACCTGTTGCATCCGCAATCGCCCCCACCAAAGGGTATGCGGGCCATCACAGGAGGTCACCACGGGGTTTCGGCCAGAAGTGAAACGTCTCGCCCCGTTACGCCGCACCCGAAAGGCTGTACGACGTCGGGTACGCATCCGGTGCCCACCGGATGAGCACGTGAAGGCCGTGGGGGGCTTTGTGTGTTCGGCGGCGGTGGGCGGCGGTGCGGCTCCGTACCCGACGGGGGTAAGCCGGGTGCGGTCCACGGGTGGGGATCCGTGGACCGCACCCAGGTTCCCCCGGCCGACACGCGCATTTCTTTGCGCATTAAACGAAGCAATGTGGGCTACGCCACATCCCAGCGGCATCCGCGCGGTATTCCGCTTCTCCGCCTTACGGCCGACGGTCGGGCGGCGGGCGCCGGGGCGGGGCGGCGGGCCCGAGGGTGAGGCGGCGGGTCCAGGGGTGCGGCGGCGGGCCCGAGGGTGAGGCGGCGGCGCCCCCGCACAGGGCGCCGCCGCCTCTCGGCGTTCCGGGGCCGCGGCCGGGCCGGCGAGCCGGGTGAGGGTCCGGGCTCGGTCTCCGGCGGCTGCCCCGGAAGGTGGTCGAGGACCGGGTCAGCGGCTGTCGCTGCCCCTGGGCCCGGCGGCCGCCCGGCCCGCCTCCAGCCGCGCCACCGGAATCCGGAACGGCGAGCAGGAGACGTAGTCCAGGCCCACCTCGTGGAAGAAGTGCACCGACTCCGGGTCGCCGCCGTGCTCCCCGCAGACCCCGAGCTTGAGGTCCGGGCGGGTGGCCCGGCCGGCCTCGACGGCGCTGCGGACCAGCGCGCCGACGCCGTCCTTGTCGATCGTCTCGAACGGCGAGACCCCGAAGATGCCCTTCTCCAGGTACGCGGTGAAGAACGAGGCCTCCACGTCGTCGCGGGAGAAGCCCCACACCGTCTGGGTCAGGTCGTTGGTGCCGAACGAGAAGAACTGCGCGGCCTCCGCGATCTGCCCCGCCGTCAGCGCGGCGCGCGGCAGCTCGATCATGGTGCCGATCGTGAGCTTGAGGTCGGTGCCGGTGGCCGCCTGGACCTCGGTGATGACCCGGTCGGCCTCCTCCCGGACGATCTCCAGCTCCTGGACCGTGCCGACGAGCGGGATCATGATCTCGGGGCGCGGGTCGCCCTTGGCGTTCTTGCGCTGGGCGGCCGCCTCCGCGATGGCCCGGACCTGCATCGCGAAGAGGCCGGGGATGACGAGCCCGAGGCGTACGCCGCGCAGCCCCAGCATCGGGTTCTGCTCGTGCAGCTTGTGGACCGCCTGGAGCAGGCGCAGGTCGTTCTCGTTGGCGTCCTGGCGGGACTCGGCGAGGGCGACGCGCACGGACAGCTCGGTGATGTCGGGCAGGAACTCGTGCAGCGGCGGGTCCAGCAGGCGCACCGTGACGGGCAGGCCGTCCATCGACTCGAACAGCTCGACGAAGTCGGCCTTCTGGAGCGGGAGCAGGGCCGCCAGCGCGGTCTCGCGCTCGTCGTCGGTGTCCGCGAGGATCAGCTTCTCGACCAGCTCGCGGCGCTCCCCGAGGAACATGTGCTCGGTGCGGCACAGGCCGATGCCCTGGGCGCCGAAGCGGCGGGCCCGCAGCGCGTCCTCGGCGTTGTCCGCGTTGGCCCGCACCCGCAGCCGCCGCACCCGGTCCGCGTACGCCATGATCCGGTGCACGGCGGCGACCAGCTCGTCGGCGTCGTCCGCCCCGGCGTGCATCCGGCCCTCGAAGTACTCGACGACCGGCGACGGCACGACGGGCACCTCGCCCAGGTAGACCTTGCCGGTCGAGCCGTCGATGGAGACGACGTCGCCCTCCTCGACCACCCGGCCGCCGACGGTCATCCGGCGGCGCTTGGTGTCGACCTCCAGCTCCTCCGCCCCGCAGACGCAGGTCTTGCCCATGCCGCGCGCGACGACCGCCGCGTGCGAGGTCTTGCCGCCGCGCGAGGTCAGGATGCCCTCGGCGGCGATCATGCCGTCCAGGTCGTCGGGGTTGGTCTCGCGGCGGATGAGGATGACCTTCTCGCCGGACCGGGACCACTTGATGGCGGTGTACGAGTCGAAGACGGCCTTGCCGACCGCCGCGCCGGGCGAGGCGGCGATGCCCCGGCCGAGCAGTTCGGTGGCGGCCTCGTCGTCGAAGCGGGGGAACATCAACTGGGCGAGCTGCGCGCCGTTGACCCGCTGGAGGGCTTCGGCCTCGTCGATCAGGCCCTGGTCGACGAGCTGGGTGGCGATGCGGAAGGCGGCGCCGGCGGTGCGCTTGCCGACGCGGGTCTGGAGCATCCAGAGGTGGCCGCGCTCGATGGTGAACTCGATGTCGCAGAGGTCCTTGTAGTGCGTCTCCAGCGTCTCCATGATCCGCATCAACTGGTCGTACGACGCCTTGTCGATCGACTCCAGCTCGGCGAGCGGCACGGTGTTGCGGATGCCGGCGACGACGTCCTCGCCCTGGGCGTTCTGGAGGTAGTCGCCGTAGACGCCCTGGTGGCCGCTGGCCGGGTCGCGGGTGAAGGCGACGCCCGTGCCGGAGTCGGGGCCGAGGTTGCCGAAGACCATCGAGCAGACGTTGACGGCGGTGCCCAGGTCGCCGGGGATGCGCTCCTGGCGGCGGTAGAGCTTGGCCCGCTCGGTGTTCCACGAGTCGAAGACCGCGTTTATGGCCAGGTCCATCTGCTCGCGGGGGTCCTCCGGGAACGGGCGCCCGGCCTGCGTCTCGACGATCTTCTTGAACCGCTTGACGAGCTTCTTGAGGTCGGCCGCTGCCAGGTCGGTGTCGACGCTGACGCCCTTGGCCTCCTTGGCCGCCTCCAGCGCCTCCTCGAAGAGGTCGCCGTCGACGCCGAGGACGGTCTTGCCGAACATCTGGATGAGGCGGCGGTAGGAGTCCCAGGCGAAGCGCTCGTCGCCGGACTGGGTGGCGAGGCCGACCACCGAGGCGTCGGAGAGGCCGATGTTGAGGACCGTGTCCATCATGCCGGGCATGGAGAACTTGGCGCCGGAGCGTACGGACACCAGCAGCGGGTCGTCGGCCTGGCCGAGCCGCTTGCCCATCCGCTCCTCCAGCGCCGCGAGGTGCGCGCTCACCTCGTCGCGCAGCGCGGTGGGCGCCTCGCCGCTCTCCAGGTAGACCTTGCAGGCCTCGGTGGTGATGGTGAAGCCCGGAGGGACGGGCAGGCCGAGGTTGGTCATCTCGGCGAGGTTGGCGCCCTTGCCGCCCAGAAGGTCCTTCAGGTCCTTGTTGCCCTCGGTGAAGTCGTAGACGAACTTCTGCTGATCTTTGTTTTCCGACACGGGTCTCGACTCCTCGAGGACGCGGTGGCTGCCCTGACGGCGAGGAACATACCCAGATCGAAGGTGTATGGGTACGTCCACTTGGTCGTCATGCGGCCGCAACCACCCGTCCGCCAGCAGATCGAAAGGTCCCCGCCGCCGGACCGGGTCAGCCGCCGCCTTCACCTCATGAACGCACCATGGCCTGATCTTGACCTTGCACGCTCATAAGAGCGCCCCTGTCGGCACCTGAGTACACTTCCCGAAAACGGCCACCTGGCACTGAGTGCCAGGTCTTCCAGAAGTGCAGCCACCTCCGATTCGCTCATCTGAGCGCATTGCCTATCAAGGGTGGCGTGAATCACGCCGGTTTCGGACCCGGAATTTCAGGATGCGGACGCCGGCGGATGGTGCGGCCGGCCGCCGCCCGGCTTGTCCGACCGCTCGGGCGCACCCGCTCCCAGCAGGCCGCGAGCACGCGACCGGCCCCAGCGGGGGGGGGGGGGGGGGGGGGGGGGGGGGGGGGGTGGGGGGGGGGGGGGGGGGGGGGGGGGGGGGGGGGGGAGGGGGCCCCCCCCCCCCCCCCTCTCCCCCCCCCCCCCCCCCCCCCCCCCCCCCCACCCCCCCCCCCCCCCCCCCCCCCCCCCCCCCCCGCCCCCCCCCGGGGCCCGGGGGGCGATCCGGTGGGGTGGCGGGGGCGGGCGAGGGCGCACGCGAACGGTGCGTACGGGCGCTCAGGCGAGCGCGCGGGCGTATCGGGCTCCGGGGCCGGACGCGGGCCCGTACGCGGACGGGGCGCGCTCAGCCGCCGGAGGTGTCCAGCTCCGCGTCGGCGCCGACGCCCGCGCAGTCGTACGGGTCCTTCAGCCAGCCGTCCGGCAGCACGACCCGGTTGTTGCCCGAGGTGCGCCCGCGCGGCCCGTCCGCGCCCTCGGGCCAGGGCTGGTCGAGGTCCAGCTCGTGCAACTGCCCGGCCAGCTCCTCCAGCGAGGAGGTGACCGCCAGCTTCTTGCGCATCTCGGAGCCGACCGCGAAGCCCTTCAGGTACCAGGCGACGTGCTTGCGGAAGTCGATCACCCCGCGCGCCTCGTCCCCGATCCACTCCCCCAGCAGCGTCGCGTGGCGCACCATGACGTCCGCGACCTCGCGCAGGGCGGGCGCGTGGCGGGCCGCACGGCCCTCCATGGCGCTCACCAGGTCGGCGAAGAGCCAGGGCCGGCCCAGGCAGCCGCGTCCCACGACGACCCCGTCGCACCCGGTCTCGCGCATCATCCGCAGCGCGTCGTCGGCGCACCAGATGTCGCCGTTGCCGAGGACGGGGATCTCCGGGACGTGCTCCTTGAGGCGGGCGATGGCGTCCCAGTCGGCGGTGCCGCCGTAGTGCTGGGCGGTGGTGCGCCCGTGCAGGGCGACGGCGGTGACGCCCTCCTCGACGGCGATGCGGCCCGCGTCGAGGAAGGTGAGGTGGTCGTCGTCGATGCCCTTGCGCATCTTGATGGTGACCGGCAGGTCACCGGCGTTGGAGACCGCCTCGCGCAGGATGGCCCGCAGCAGGGGCCGCTTGTACGGCAGCGCGGAGCCGCCGCCCTTGCGGGTGACCTTGGGGACGGGGCAGCCGAAGTTCAGGTCGATGTGGTCGGCCAGGTCCTCGTCCACGATCATCCGGACCGCCTTGCCGACGGTGACCGGGTCCACTCCGTACAACTGGATCGAGCGCGGGGTCTCGGTCGCGTCGAAGTGGATGAGCTGCATGGTCTTCTCGTTGCGCTCGACCAGCGCTCGCGTGGTGATCATCTCGCTGACGAAGAGCCCCTTGCCCCCGGAGAACTCCCGGCACAGCGTCCGGAACGGGGCGTTGGTGATGCCGGCCATCGGGGCCAGCACCACGGGCGGCCGCACGGTGTGCGGGCCGATGCGGAGCTGCGGGAGGGCGGGGGCGAACGTGGTCATGGCCCCATTGTCGCGTACGCCGGACGGGTGGCCGCCGACGGAGCGGCGGGCCGGCCCGCCGCTCCGTCGGCGGCGCGGCCCGATCATCCCGGAGCGGCCGTGTCCGCACGCGCCCGCGCGACGGCCCTCCGGCTGCCGTGCGGCCACATGAACGAGCCCGGTTCCGTACGGCGTACGGAACCGGGCTCGTGGCGTCGATCGGACCGGACTCGGTCAGTCCGGCGCCGGGCCGTTGGTCTCGGCGATCTCCTCCCGGAGGGCCTTCTGCTTCTTCTTGGAAAGGGAGTCGCCGTCCACGCTGTGCATCGCCCAGGGAACGGGGCACGGCCCCTCGTGCGAGGGGTCCGGGCACAGCACTTCCACCAGCCGGTCCATCAGCTCCTCCTGCTGGGCGGCTGTCGCCAGCAAGGCGATGTTGACCTGCCACAGCCTTGGTTCCGCTGTCGTACCGGCGGCTTCCGCGTCGGCGTCACTCATGATGTGGTCCTCGTTCCGAACTGGGCTGACGAGCAGGGGGCCAGTGTGCCGCGCTCCGCGGACCCGGCCCCGTCCGGGGTGGCTCCCCGGACGGGGCCGGAACACCGGCCCGCGCCATGGCCGGGGATCAGGGGCTGCAGCCGCAGAAGCTGCCGTAGGTACCCCTCCACACCTCGTTGCGGAACAGGATTCCCCAGGAGTTGTGGTTGGCGCGCCTCATCCAGTTCGGCGGGTTGTGCCGGTGCATGGTGCGGGGGTTGTAGTTGCCGTCCCACCACTGCCTGACCCGGTTCTTGGTGCAGTCGTACGCCCGGCAATGACGGGCGTAGCAGCCGCGGGGCGCCTGCTGGGTGGCGTCCCGCTTCGCGTCCTTCACCGCGCCGTCCTTGGTCTTCCCGGAGCCGGCGCCCCAGAGGTGGCCGGTGCAGTGCGAACCCTTGCCCTCGATGTTGCACTTGGCCTTGCACTTCCATTTACGACCGTCCAGGTCGTTCTGGTTGACCGGGTCGCCGGGATAGCCGTAGCGGTTGGCTCCGCCGCCGTGGATCGGGTCGACGGACAGGAAGCGGCCGGTGGTGGAGTTGTAGAGCCGTACGCCCATGAGGGTGTGCCCGGTGACGGTCTCGGCGGAGCGCTGCTTGACGCCCAGCCAGCCGTACCGGGTGGCGGCCTGCCCTGCCCTGGGCGTGCCGTACTCGTCCGTGTCCAGCGCCACGGGGGCCTGGGCAGCGTCCAGGGGAAGCTGGAGGGCGATGTCCCCGTGGATCGTGGACAGATGGAGAACCGTGGAGCCGGTGGCGCTGGTCGTCGCGGCGAGACCGCCGGCGAGCGAGGTCAGGTTGCGGGTCACCGCGCCGGTCGCGGTGTCCTCGACGACCCACCGCGGGTTGTCGGAGTCGCAGTCGTAGTGGTTGGTCTTCGTGCCGACGTTCGCCCAGGCGCCCGAGGTGTTGGCCTCGACGGTCCAGGAGCGCAGCCGCAGGGCGGCGTCCATGGTCCAGGTCTGCCGCCTGGCGCCCGCCGTCTCCTGGCGGGCCATGTCGTTGGCGTAGTAGCCGACGGTCACCCCGCCCGGCAACGCCGTGGTGCGGCCGAAGGCGTCGTACGTGTAGCCGGCGGCGTTGAGCCGGTCGGCCGAGTCGTAGGTCGTGGTCTTCGCGGTTCCACCGCCGGTCGGGCAGTCCTCCCCCGGTGCCGCTGTGGCCGTCGTGACCGAGGTGCGATTGGTGCGGCCGTCGAAGCCGTAGGCCCGGCGGGTGCAGACCGTGTCGGAGGTGTCCTGGACGGTGGTCAGACGCCCGGCGGCGTCATAGCGGTAGGTCTGGTCGGACCAGCCCGCGTGGCTGGTGGTCTGGTTGTGGACGGACGCGGTCGTGCTGTCGGAGTAGACGACCGCCGAGTCGCTGTCCCTGGTGTACGTCCGGTCGATCGGCGTTCCGATGGAGTCGTTGCGGACGGTCATGGTGTAGCCGCCCGGCAGCTTCTCGGTGAGGAGGCTGCCTTCGGGGTCGTACGTCGCGCTGAACACCCCGGCGACGGAGTCGGTGAGCCCGGTCGCCAGGCCGCGGGGCTCCGCGGTGTGGTCGTAGGCGAAGGTGAGAACGGACGGGACGGTGTCGCTGACCTTGGCGGGGCGGTTGAGGAGGTCGTACTCCGTCGTGGTCCTGCCTCCGTCCGCGTCGGTGTAGGAGAGCAGGCGGCCGAGGGTGTCGTACGCCTTGGTGATCGTCCCGGCTGTCGGGGAACCCGCTGTGAGGACCCGGCCCGTCACGCTGTCGTAGCCGGTCGTGGTGGTGGGGACGGCGGCCCCCAGGCCCCCGGTCACCTCGACCGTGGTGGCGCGGCCCGCACCGTCGTACGTGGTGGTGGTGGCGCGGGTGACTCCGTTGGCGGTGTTGCTGATCGTCGTGGTGTTGCCCCAGGAGTCGTACTCGTAGGTGCTGGTGGCGAGCTGGTCGGGGTTGCCGCCGCCGCCGGTGATCGATCCGCCGGGACCGGTGGAGCACAGCAGGTCGGCCCACTCGGGACGCCCCTCGCAGGCGGCGGTGCCGGTGGCGGACCAGTACTTCGTCACGCGGGTGGCCGCGTCGGTCCCGGTGGCTCCGGGTGACAGTTCCTTGGTCACCTGGCCCTTCGCGTCGTACTCGTAGACGGTGGTGATGGCCAGGCCGCCCGGGTCCTGGATCTTCTTGACCGGCAGGCCCCGCGTCCAGTCGTAGACGGTCTGGTCGGCCCTGGTCTCGCCGTGGACTCCGGGGTGCTCACGGAGCTGGGCCCCGACGGTCACCTTGGTGATCTGGTCCTTGACGCCAGCGGTGCCGTTGGTGGGACGGCCCGCGTCGTACTCGTTGACCGTCCAGCCGCGAGCGGTCACGGACGTGCCCGAGGGGACCAGTGTGGTGGCGCCGGACTTCAGGTCCGCGGTGAGGTCGACCCTGCGCAGGGGGGTCAGTTCCTCCAGTTCCCGTGTGCCGTCGGCGTCGTACACAGAGCTGGTCGACAGGAGCTCGGCGCGCTCGGCGGAGGTGAGCTGGGCGATGCCGAGCTCTGCCTGGACGGCCCGGTCAGCGGCCGTGATCCCCAGGGCGACGGCACGGTTGACCGGTGTCAGGTCCCGGACGTTGTTGCCGAACCTGTCGGACTCCGAGGCCGAGATGTGGCCGCCGGGCGCCGCGGCGTTCACCGTGCGCCCCGAGACGCCGAGGTAGCTGATGTTGGCGCGGGCGTAGGAGGCGGCGGTGAGAGCGGTGCCGGTGTTGGACGACGGCACCACGTCCGCGGGGAAGACGGCGGTGGCATCGGTGGGGGCGTCGGTCTGGCCCCATGCCTTCACGTCCGCCGCGCCCATCGCGTACGGAGCGCTCGTCCCGGTCAGCGGGACGTCGTAGACGAGGGTCGTGGCCGCGATGCCCTCAAGGGTGTTGGTCGTGCCCTGCTTGAGCGCCGGGTGCGACGCCTTGAGCAACATGCCCTCCCCCGCGGTCGACCCGGTGCCGACCTTGCCGTACGCGAAGGTCCATGGCTGGTCCGTCGTGGACTGGTACGTGGTGACGCGGCCCGCGCTGTCGTAGGCGTACTGGGTCTGCGTGGACTGGGCCAGGCGCGGGTTCCACTCCTGGCGCAGGCGTCCGGCGTCGTCGTACCGGTAGGTGGCCACCGCGCGGGCGGTCGACGAGGTGGCGGACTTCCCGGAGGCGTACAACTGCACCTCCTTGACCTGGCCCCGGAAGTCGCCGAAGGCGGTGGCGGTCGCCGTGGTGGCGGTCGCGTAGACGAACTCCAGCACCCGGCAGCCCTGGGTCGTGGGCGTGGCGAGGCAGACGGCGTTGGTGTTCGCCGAGCTGGGGGCCACGACCCGCTTGGGGCGGGCCAGGGTCTTGCCGCCCGACAGCACGGTCTCGGTCGACATGGTCGTCGTGGAGACGTCCAGCCCTTCGAGCCGCGTCGAGACCACCTGCCAGGTGGCGACGGCCGGATCGGGCTTGGCGAACTCGGTCACCACGGCATCGGAGTCGGACAGCGTGAAGGAGCCGCCGATGCCGCCCGTCAGGGTCAGGTCCTGCGAGCCCGGCTCCGGAACCCACCCGGTCCTACCGGCGTTGGCGGTGAAGTGGATCTCGGTGTCGTCGGCCTTGACCACGACCACGGCGGTGTCCGAGATCCGGCGGATGTGCGCGTAGTCGGACTCGGTCAGCTCGGCGGTCGTGCCGGAGACCCACTGGGGGCCGAAGATCGCGGCCTGGCCCTGCTGCTCCGCCCCGGCCTGCGGGGTGCGGGAGGACGCGGTCCGGGTCACCGAGAGCCCGTAGTACGAGACGTCGGAGGCGGACAGGGTGTAGTCGCCGGTGAGGAGGTTCACCGAGCCGGGCCCGACGCTCTCGGCCGCTGCCTCGTCGGCGTCGCGGTCGACGACCACCGTGAGCGGGTCGCTGCTGCCGGACGCGGCGCTCGCGCCCGTGAAGTCGGCCTTGATCTGCACCGTGCCGTCGGGGTCGACCGTGGTGGCGGCAGTCCAGACCAGCGGGGCGTTCCTGCCGTTCGTCAGCGGGACGGGCCAGGCGGTGAGGGGCACACCGCCTGCGGTGACGTGCGCCACCGGGATCGCGGTCCAGGGGTCCGCCTCGGAGCGTCGCCAGGAGAACGCCACGGCGTTGTACGTGGCCGCGTCCGCCTCGGCGACGAGCGGCAGGCGCCGTGCGGTGCGCTCGCTGTCGGTGGGCTGGAGGAAGCCGCCGGGGCCGGCGTTGAAGGCGTACTCGATGGCCTCGGACTTGTTGTCCGCCTTGTCCACGCTGCGGACGGACAGGGTGTGGACGCCGTCACGCGGCGGGGTGACGGAGATGGCCCTGGCCGCCGTCGAGCCGGCGGTGGCGACCTTGGTCCAGGTCACATCGTCCAGTGACCACTCCAGCCACTGGTGGTCGGCGGCGGGCGGGGTGACCGTGAAGACGCCGGGTTGGCCCGCTCCCTTGACCCACGAGCCGGACGGGTAGTCCGTCGAGACGATCCGCGTCGGGGCGGACGGAGCCGAGGTGTCGACGGTGAAGGTCCTCCGCGCCGACCAGCCCAGGTTGTAGTGGGCGCCGTCGTAGGGCGAGGTGCGGAAGGTGTACGTCTTGCCGTTGGTCAGCACACCGGCCGGGACCTTCACGGAGGCGGTCTGCCCCGAGGGGACGTACGGCGAGACCAGGACCGCGCCGACCTGGGTGTCGCTGGTGCCGTCGAAGATCTGGAAGGTGCCGTTCACCTTGTCGCCGTTGGGGTCGACGAAGGTGTCGCGCAGGGTCGGGGTCGCGGTGTTGACGGTGTACGCGCCGGTGTAGGAGAAGTACGGCGGCCCGGCCTCCTGCTTGGTGCCGGTGCGCGGCCGGTAGTTGTAGTTCACCACCAGCTTGGGCGGGTTGGCGGCGGCGTTGGCGGAGTTGACCCGCTTCCACTGCTGGATGACCGTCTCGCTGGTGGCGCGCAGGCCCAGGTGTCCGCGTGCGGTCTTGGCCGAGGCCCATTCCTGGGCCAGCGTGGTCACGTCGGCGTTGATCCACCCGTCAGGGGCGGTGGCACAGCCGGCGTTGCCGCGCGTCTCGGTCGAGGTGGCCCTCTTCGCCGTCATGGCGGGCCGGTTCGTCCAGCGGCTGGCGGTGGTCGCCGCGGGGGACGACCAGACCTCCCACGGATAGGCCTTGCAGTCCGCGTTGCCGGAGTGGAAGTTCCACAGCGACAGTTGGGCGTTGGAGACCAGCGCGTCGGAGATGGGCGCGGTGTTCCAGGAGACGAAGGACTGCGCTGTGCGCGGGGTGCCGTCGGCGTTGGTGGTTCCGGGGTTGCCGAAGTCGAGTTCGACGTCGGCGGACCAGTCGACCGTCTCGCCCTGCTGGACGTAGGTGTCGAAGACGTTGCCCAGCGAGGAGGTCGACGGGTCGACCGTGACCGGGTACTTCGTGGCGGGGTCGGCCAGGAACTCGGCGTCCGGGGTGATGACCAGATCGACCAGGGAGCCCCTGGTCACGGCCTTCATGGCGACCGGCACCCGCCGGGTGTGCTCGCCGGATGCCTTGTCGACGGTGGCGTCCCACATCACCGGGGCCGGCATCACGGCCCGCTTCGTGTTCTTCGCGTCGGTGAAGAGGACGCTGCCGTCCTTCTGCTGTTGGGCCCGCAGCCCCTTGGCCCGCAGCGGCAGCGTGTAGGTGTAGCCGCCGACGGGGCGCTGCTTGATCTCGACGAACTGCTCGAAGCCGGTACGGGTCGCCTCGACCACCACGTCCGCGCCGGGCACGGCGTTGACGTACTCCGCACGGGTGCCCTGGAGCTTCGGGGCGGGCAGTCCGCCCTTCCACTGGAGCGTGATCTGCTGGTCACCCTCGCCCAGCGTGACCAGGTCCGTGCCCGTGCCCGCCTGGGCGGCCTTGAGCGAGGCCGCCGGGGTGCCGGTCCGGCCGGCCAGCCGCAGCCCGCGCGGGTGCGCCTTCGGCTCGACGGTTCCGTCCGGGCCGGCCACGAGGCCCAGATCGACGTTCCGCCAGGCCCGCGTGGTCGTGTCCCGGAAGCGGACCGGTCCCGCGGTCAGCTCGGAGGTGAGCGAGCCGTCCTTGTTCACCCACGTCGTCGACGTCTCCGAGCGTTCCGAGAGCGCCTCCACGCGCTTGCCCGACAGCCGAGCCGCGATCCGCGCGGACGGGATGTCGGCGGCCTCGGTCGCCACTGTCTCGTCCGGGGCGACCAGGGGCTGCACGCCGCGGTCGGCGGCCACCGCTCTCTCGCCGACCGTGAGGAGGCTGACGGAGACGGCCAGGGAGAGACTTCCCGACACCAGGATGAGAGCGCTTCGCGCCCATGGATATCTTCGTCTGCCCGGTATGGGTATGGTGTCCGACATTTACGCCCCGCCTCTTCGTGGAAATGGTGATGACAGCGTGAAGTTATCGGGGAGTAAAAGATCACAAAGAGGCGAAAGCGCGAGGGATCGGCCACACGTGGCAGCCGCGCCTCAGTGACAAAAGTCATTGCTGATAGGGGAGTTGCATGGTTTGGTTCGCTGCGACCCCGGCCCGCAAGGGCTGTTCGGGCGCGTAGGCGGCGCAGGCCCTCCGGGGCCGCGCTGCGGAGGCGCCGCGTGCGGCGGCGCGCACGGGGCGGGCGCGCCGCAGACGCCCGGGGGAGTCAGGGACGCGGCGCTCACGGCGGCCGCACCGCGAAGAGAGACGAAAGGCCGCCGGCCCGGCGGCCGGGTGGCCGCCGGGCCGGTTCCAACCTCCGGGCGCTCCGACGCCCGGAGGTGGGGCCGGTCAGACCCAGATGGACAGGCGGGCGGTGGTGGGGGTGGCGTCGCAGAAGTAGTTGACCGCCTGCCCGCGGGCCACGTAGCCCTGGCCGGCCGCGTCACAGGCGGCGGCGCTCGGGTACATGCCGACGTAGACGTATCCGGCGGCCTGGGCGGACGGGGCGAGCAGCAGGGCGGCTGCGGCCAGCAGTCCGGTCATGCTCAGGGTCGAAAGCACTTGGCGCATGGGGGAGTTACTGCCTTCCTGTTCCGGTGGCAAGGGCTCCGGTCGTGATGATCCGGTGCGTGGTGAGCAGCTTCCTCCACACTCCGACCGGAGAGCAATGGTCCAGACCAAAGAAATTCAGCCAGGGGCCGCCTGATGCGCCTGGGCGGGTGGGCGGGTGGGCCTGTGGCTGATGCGCGCGGAACCCTCATCCGAGGGCAGCCGCCCGCTGTCCTCGGACGACCCACGGCGCTTCCCGGCCTGACCACGCCGGAACCAGGGCCCGGCACAGCGCACGAGCCCCCGCCCGACCGGCCCGGCACAGCGCACGGTCCCCCGCCCGCCCCCCACCGGCCCGGCAGCGTTTCGGCCAGGGCATCGGGCGGGTCAGAGCCGGCAGGTGTCCGGTCGGCCCGGCCCCGCAGGTTTGAGCGCGGAGATCGCGGTCAGGCGGAGGGTGTCCCGCAACGTCGAGAACAACGAGGTGTGAGTGACATGGCTGCCGATGAGAAGACCCAGGCCAAGACCGACCAGGTCAAGGGCAAGGTGAAGGAAGCCGCCGGCCGCGCCGTCGGCAACGAGCGACTCACCGCCGAGGGCCGGGCCGACCAGACCAAGGGCGACGCCCGCCAGGCCAAGGAAAAGATCAAGGACACGCTCACCGACTGAGGTCACCCAGTCCACCGCACCGGGCCCCGCGGAGTTCATCCTCGCGGGGCCCTGCTGTGTGCCGAAGCGCGCGCTGCCGGGTTCCTCCATGGCTCGTTCCCCGCCGCCCGCGCGACGGTCGGCGCCGCGCGCGGGCCGTCGAGGGTCACGGCCGTCACCACTGGCGGCGCACCCCCGCCTTCGCACCGGTCACCAGGGTGGCCGGGGGGACGTCCTCGGCCACGACGGCGCCGGCGGCGACCACGGCGTCCCTGCCGATGGTGACGCCCGGCAGGATCGTCGCACCGGCCCCGATCCACACGTTCTCCGCCACGTGGATGGGCGCACCGGTGAGGTAGTGGCGCCGTTCCTCCGGGTCGACCGGGTGGCCGCTCGTGATGAACGTGACCTTCGGCCCGACCATCACGCGCTCGCTCAGCCGGATGCCCGCGTAGTCCAGGAACGTGCAGTTCTGGTTGATGAACACCCGCTCGGCGAGGTCGAGGCGCAGGCCGTGGTCGGTGAAGAAGGGCGGGTAGATCGTGACGCGGGGCGGCAGCGGCTTGCCGAGGATCTGCGCGAACAGCGCCGCTTTGCCCTCCTCGTCGTCGAAGGGCAGGACGTTGAGCCGCGACGTCAGCTCGGTGACGCGCAGGACTCGGTCGGCCATGGCGCGGAACTCCGCGCTCTGGATGGGCATCAGACGGTCGCTGGACATGCCCGCCACCCTGCCACTCCCCCGGCTCCCGGCGCGGCCCCCTCCCGCGGCAGCCGCGCCCGAACAGCGGGAAGGCCCACCACGCCGTGCCGCGCGCGGCGGGGCGACGCCGACCGGCCCGGTCAGACGGCGCCGAACCGCCCGCCCCGCACCCCCGCGACGAAAGCCGCGAACGCACCGGCGGGAACCTCGACCACCGGACCGCCCACCACCTTCGAGTCACGGACCGGGACGACACCGTGCGAGGCGGCCAGATTCGCGGCCACCTCGACGCAGTTGCCGCCGTTGTCGCTGTACGAGGACGTGAACCAGCGGGGGGATGCGGTCATCACGGAGCCCTTTCGTTGCTGGATTCCCCACCGTGCCGCGCGCGGTGGGGCGACGCCGACCGGCCCGGTCAGACGGCGCCGAACCGCCCGCCCCGCACCCCCGCGACGAAAGCCGCGAACGCACCGGCGGGAACCTCGACCA